>CAIJTL010000667.1 GCA_903823545.1 uncultured Planctomycetaceae bacterium | reverse complement strand
CGTCTTGTAACGGGGTGCGATTGAAGTCTGCTTCGAGTTCTTTCTTCAAACGATCTTGAACGGAGCCCGATGAGGTCGCTTCGGACGGCTTATCCTCCGTTTTCACGTCGTCTTTCTTTTCAGTGCTTGCTGCGCTGTCGCCGTCTTCTGGCAGATCCTTAGACGTGTCGCCAATCGGTGGGTGACCGGCCGGGAGTCCATCTTTGGGCTTCGCGCGATCGGCTGGTTTCGGCTTTTGCTTATGGAACCACGCGTAGAACTCTTTCGCTCGGTCAGACTTCAACATCCCAATACGTTCTTCAGCTGCGGCCTTGTAAGTCGACTTTGGGAACTCCTTCAGGAACGCTTCGTAGGCAGCGACAGCTTTTGTTGAGTCGGCGTCGGATTGTGTTTCAACGGATTTAGCCAATGCCCACTGAGCACGTTCGCGAGCGACCGGCTGAGCGCTGCTAGCGTTGACCACCTTGCGAAGAGCCTCATCCGCCTTTTTGAGATCACCCAAGCCAGCGGCGCGATCCGTAAACATCAGCGAGATGCCGGATTCGAGCAATCGCTCACCTTCGCTGAGCCGCGCCCAAGCACCGACTTCAGTCGAAGGGAAATCTTCGGCAATGCTCGCGAAATCTTCAGCCGTTCGAGCTTGGCTAAACCGAGCCCACGCTTGTTCGCTGCGGCCCGATGTCGTGCGGTGGTAAGAAAACCAAATGGCTCCACCGATCATGGCCACACAAATAATGGCCGTCGCCGTATTGCCGTGCTGATCAAACCACTTCACGATCGGTGCGGTGGTGTTCGGCAGAGCGTTGGCATGTTGCATCGGTTCGGGCTTCATCGACGTACTTTCCGGGATTTTCGCTGAGTTTTCAAAAAGGCGGGCGATGATAGGTGTGCCGTCTAAAGACCGTCAAGGCGGTGCCTCATCGTCGCTGAAGACGTTGTTTTCTGGAGGGCATTTTATGTAGGCGGCTTCGCCGCGCTACTCTGTCACGATCATGTTCGTCAGAATGCCGCCCACTATGGGAGAAACAAAATCATCCGGCGGACAATCTTGGTGGCGCGATCGATGGCACAGCGGGGATCTCGCACCGGTCGTCAGCTTGTGTGTGTTGATTGCGATTTTTACGGCCTTGGTCGGACCGCGTGAGTTCCTCAGTGTCGGGACCGCGAGTTTGGTTCTGGAACAGGGAGCCGTACTGGCGATTGTCTCAGTCGGAATGACGTTTGTGCTGCTCGCCGCAGAGATTGATCTCGCCGTCGGGAAAGTCGCGCTGTTGTCTGCTTGTGTTTGCGGAGTGCTTTTTGAGCAGCCATTCGCGGCCGGTCCAAAAGGTGCCGCAGAGGCAACGCTTTTGTCACTACTCATTGTTCTGGCGGTGCCGTTTGTTGTCGCTTTGGTGGCAGGTTGGCTCTCAGGTTTCCTAACAGTGACCTCCACACTGCCAAGCTTCATCATCACTCTGGCGATGATGTTCGTGTCGGACGGAATGGCTCGATATTTGACAAAGAGCGAGAAGTTCAATGTTCCGACGGTGTTGAAGACCATCGGCAACGATGGGCTGTTTCTGACGCGGAATTTGCACGTTCCCTACAGCGCGATGCTCGCGGCAGTGGTGCTGTTGATCGGTCACATCGTGCTCCAACACACGAGATTTGGTCGGTACGTCTACATGACCGGCGGCAACCGCGAGGCGGCTCGTTTGGCTGGCGTTCGGACGTCTCGAATCGTGATCTCATGCTTGGTGATCTGCTCCCTGACCGCCGCGCTGGGGGGACTGGTGAATGCCGGCCGCTTGGAAAGCGTCAGTCTCGACCAAAACACTGAACTACTTCTGGAGGCAGTCGCCTGCGTGGTGCTCGGCGGAACCAGTTTGTTCGGTGGCGAGGGAGGGATGCTGAGAACTCTGATCGGCGTGCTCACCTTCACTGTGTTAAAGGTCGGGCTGAACTCCGTTCAGATTCCCGGCATCACTCACTTCGATTTGTTGCGACCGTTTGTGATGGGCATCGTGCTGCTGATTGCGTTGGTGATCAATGGCCGGATTGCGCGGAGACGCGGATGAAGAATTGGTCGTTGAAGGTCGGTCATTTCCATGCCCCAAATGACCAACGACCAATCCTCCCCATCTCCAATGTCGTTTGCTGTTGGCCGCCTCGCTCACACGATAGCATCTCGCCCGCTCTCAATTCTGGCTCTCCGCCATCTGTGTCGAAAACCAGAATTCTCCCGCAGAGGCGCAGAGTTCGCGGAGGACGCCTAGCTCCAGTTCTCCTCAAACTCTGCGAGCCCTGCGCCTCTGCGGGAGAATTACCTCGTCTGACTTGTTTCAACACGGATCGTGAAGAGCCTCAATTCCTCATTCTGCTGAGCTACTTCCACCATGATTTTCGTACTCGATAACTACGATTCCTTCACCTACAACCTCGTGCAACGGTTAGGTGAGATTGATCCATCGTTGGCGATCAAGGTCGCACGCAACGACCAAATCACGATCGAGGAGATCGAACTGCTGAAGCCGGAGCGAATCATCGTTTCGCCCGGACCATGTACTCCGGCGGAAGCGGGAATTTCGCGGGAGTTGATTCGGCACTTCGCTCCGAAGCTGCCGATTCTGGGCGTTTGCCTGGGACATCAAAGTTTAGGCGACGTTTTCGGCGGGCAAGTCCTGCGAGCGCGGCTGCCGATGCACGGCAAGACCTCCATGATTCACCATGATGGCAAGGGAGTTTTCGCGGGCCTGCCGAATCCATTCGAGGCGACTCGCTACCACAGCCTGATCGTTCCCGAAGCCACTCTCCCTGCGGAACTCGAAGTGAGTGCGTGGGCCGATGCCGAATCACCCGACCTGCCGCGCGAAATCATGGGGCTACGACACCGCAAGTACGCGACTCACGGCGTCCAGTTTCATCCAGAAAGCTATCTCACCGACGAGCACGGAATTCAACTGCTGAAGAATTTCCTAGCGCTGTAGCCAGATGAAATGAAATCGCAGGACTTCTTGTTCCTCTTGGTCCCACAATTACTCGTCACGTTGTTTGGGACAGGAAGCGTTGGACAGTATTCGTTCTTTGAAAATGGCAATGGCGGCGGATCGAGCGAGGTCGTTCCCGTATTCGCCAATACGATAAATCTCGCGATCAAATCGACCGCGATAAGTTAATTCGCGAATGACGATATCACGCACAAATTCGTCGACATCAAAAACGAGGTCGATTAGTTCAACGTCATCGAGTTTGACGAGAGAGGTTGCCAGTTCATGTTTTTTGGGGGGCTCAAAGTGATACGCACCCTCTCGAAACTTTCGGAATGCAATGTCTTGGAGTTCTGCCAACGCGAGGTGTCTAGCTTTGAGTATGGATCGGCTATCATTGCCCTCAAGACGTTTGGAATAGCCGAGCGATTCACATCGCAACTCTTGACGACTCCCTTTGCCAGGTCCCATGAAGTAGTTGTCTAAAAATATAGAATTTTCAGGCACGAGCATGGTTGATCGTTTGATGATTTTGCTTGTGAAACTCGGACGGTGACCTACGTTACTCGTCCTCAATAACCAACGGACGACCGTGGATGTCTTTCAGCACGATCGTCGTGTCGGCACCTTGTTCGATCTTGCCGACATAGCGACGGTCGAGGCGGCACTGCATGCGGACTCGGTTGTCTTCGTAGTCTTGATGCAGAACTTCGGCGTGTTGCGACAAGAACGCAAAGAGCTTGCCATTGCCCGCGTTAGTTTCGATCTCGGCCAGCACGCTTCCACTTCCTAATCGTTCCGAAACTGCCTCCGTGAGTTTGTCGAAGCCACTGCGTTCGAGAGCACTGACGCTGATGCAGTCGGTGTGTTTAGCTCGCAGCACATCAATGAGGCTGCGATCTTGGACTCGGTCAGTCTTATTGAGAACCAGCAACATGTTGGTTCGATCGACGCCGATTTTTTCGAGCACTTCATGCACGGTATCTATCTGCCGCTCCGCTTCGTAATGACTGGCATCGACAACGTGCAACAACAGGCTTGCGTGCCGAGCTTCCTCCAGCGTGGACTTGAATGAGGCCACCAAGTGATGCGGCAAATTGCGCACGAACCCGACGGTGTCGCTCAGCAACACTTCGCCCCAATGCGGCAGATGCCAGCGTCGCGTGCGCGTATCGAGCGTCGCAAACAATTGGTCGGCGACATACACGT
>CAIJTL010000666.1 GCA_903823545.1 uncultured Planctomycetaceae bacterium | reverse complement strand
TGCACTCGCTCGAATTGAATTCCCAGCACGGTTGAGAACGAACGGCAAAGCGTGGTCTTGGCCGTTCCGGGAACGCCTTCCAACAGCACATGGCCACCCGCGATCAGCGCCATCAGCAACTGGTCGGTCGCATCGCCGAGCCCCACCACAACCTGCTCGACGGACCGTTGAGTTCGTTCGCGAAGTTCACAGACACGCAGAGCAAGTTGATCAAGGCTGGATGATGACACGAAGAGGGGTTCTCATGTGGTGAAGGGGCGGACGTCGGAGTACTGCGTGGCTAATGCGTTGGTGGTTTGCCAAACCTCTTTGACAACAGCCAACTAACCAATGCGGTAATTGGAATCCAAAGATACAAGGCAATGCCAGCAACGCTCATCCAATAGTACGCCACCACAAGGCCGCGTTCAGCAACCCCTCCAGTCCACGGATAGCAGACGGGGACAAGAACGGTACCCACCAGCGCCATGCTTCCAAAGCTCGTCCAAAACACAGACCGCTTTTTCATGGCTCGCCATCCTCATTGCTGGGTGCCGTTGGCTTAATGCTGCAGTCACGATGCAAGCCTCTCAAGGAGTGAATCACTAAACCAATCTGCTGCAAGCGACGCGAGGAAATATGAGGCGCGTCGGAGCTGTCGGCAAGTTCGATGAGACTCGCAAGTTCGCGTCGCTGCGACTTGCTCATCTTTTCCAACGAGGGTTGGATCGCGGGGTTATCCAAGCAGTGCCAACTATCAGAGCTCGGTAAGTGACCGGCGGATATTTCTCGGCAGAACTCGCGAGCCAACAATTGCGCGGCCTCACCGTATCGTGCTTGGTCGTCACTCTTGAGCAGCGTCTGCGCCGTCTGCATCGTCCGAACAATCGGAGGGGGCGGACGCACTCCAGCGGTATGCTCCATCTTGATTGTCAGCCATGCCGCCGTAAACGCGACTAAGCCGACCAAAATGATCCACGTATAGAGTCGTCGATTGAGCGGTCGCGGCTGGTTGATGAGTACTTCGTTCAGGATGTTTGACTCTTCGACATTCTGAATGACCGAGTTGGCCAAGCGGAGCGCCGTTTCCAAGGTTGGCTTCGGCGGTGGAGCGTTTTGAGTTGGTATCGGCATTGGCATCGGCTGAGTCTGCGGCTTTGCGGTCTGTTGCAGGAACGGGCTTGCGCGGTAACTCGGCAGTGGCTGGTCATCGACGAGAAATGCCAAACGACGCTTCTCGCCGTGACAAAGCAGTTCGCTGACCCGCATCGCAAAGAGCGCGTTGTCGCCATGCCACAACATGCTGTTCGTGAAAAGACTCGGATCAGCCGAAACGATCAGCGTCCCCACGCCCAGCGTGTCACTCATACTGGCTGCGATCAACGGCTGTCCGCGACTGCGCCGTGGCGAACAGGTTTCCGGGACAGTGGCGAGAACTTTCCAGCTCATCCATTGGGACGGACGCAGCGCCAACCATCCCGAACGATTGACGACAAGCTCACTCAATCCCTTCATCAGCAAATGAGTGCGTTCCAATTCGGCCACTCGCAGACAGTCCGCATGTCCTTGGTACTGTGTCGCCGAATCCTCGGAGGTGATGAACGTTGAAGTAAAACTCGCGAGGCCGCTGACTGAGACACTGCTATCGAGAGCCAATAAAACGTTTCCACCTTTTTGGGCGAAAGCCGAAACCTTTTCGGCATAAGCAGAGTTCGCTCGGCTCTGCTTCCCAACTAGGACTATGACCGACTCCTGCGGTGTCGCTAGCGCCTCGTCGACTGACTCCACAGCTTTCAAGCCCCGCTCCTCCAGAAGCATCTGGAAAAGCTCATGACGAAAATGCCAGTCGGAGTTTTGCTCGGTTCCTGCAGTCTCCGCATCAACATCCTGTGCGACAGAATTCGACGGCGGACCAATCGTGACGACAAGCAACGCCAGTAGGCAAGCAACCGCACAAGAAACGTCTCGCTGGATGATCGTGCTCCGGGTCGCCATACCAATTGATCCCCCTTCATTCACGTCCGAGGTGGGTTGGTCTTGCTCACGTTCTCCAATTCACGTCGAGCGAGGGAGACTTGGTCGGGAGTCAATTCCACTTCACCGGGGAGGTAACGTGCGAGCTCGTACAAATCCGCCAGCACTTTGATCGAAGGTTTCAAGGCCGGAGCGGAATCGGCAACTTGCCGCTCCACCTCACGATGAGTCCACCAATCCGATACCGGCATCGTCGATCGCAACGCGAATTGATGAAAGGCTCGGACGACATCTTCCCGAGTGCGGATATCGGCTGATGACGTCCATTCGCTAGCCGAGTTTGACCTTCGAAACAAAGGCGATTCTTTGACCGCCGTCACCACTCGCGGCAAGAAGTACCAAACCAATCCCAATGCTGCGAGCAGCAACAACAGTGACCCTGTCGATCGCGAACTCGACCCCTGCGATTGAGATGATCCACCAGCAATTCTTTCGACCTGAGGCTGAACGTTTCGTGGTTGTGAATCCGGTGCTGCTGCCATTTCATTCAACGCTTTGCCCACCGATTCAAACAACTTTCCCGCCGTCGAACGACGTTCGGGGCCGGGCGTTGGAGTTGGTGGTTGCGTGGACGCGGCTGCTGATGACGATGGTGCCGGAGTCGAAGACGGTGATTGTGTTGCTTCACGAACTAAGTCCTTACGAAAGCCATCGACAAATCGGGCGAGCGACTTCTGAAGTCCCGAAATCGCTCCCTTGTCCGCATCCTGTCTTTCATTGGATGCCCCGACCGAGTTATTGGCTTCGGCCTGACTTTCCTCGCGTGATTGATCAATCAGTTTCCGCAGCGTTTGAGCGAATCCGTTTTGTTGCAACTCCGACCGGACATCGATCTGCTGCGGCTTCGGGCTGACGTTGGCGGGACTGACTGATGGTATTGATGGCGGCGCGGTTGGCGGCTCAATCGGTGTCTTCGCCGAAGTCGTGGGATCTTTGGTCGAACTCTCACGAGTTCGGCCACGTTCGGTCGTTGCTTCTGCGCCGTTCATTGATGGCTGAGAATCTCGGTTCTCGGTTTCGCCTTTCTCCGGCTCGCTCCCGAACTTTGATGAACCGGACGATTTTTGAGTTGTCTTTGAGCCTCTCGGCAGGGGCTTCGATTGGTCTTGTCGATCACGCGAAGCTGCTTCGAGCTCCTTGCGTACTCGATCAAGGTTCGTCTTCGGCTCAACATCGAGAGCCCCCGGAATGCGCGGCCCCGTCGCAATTCGCTCTGAGTCCGCAGGCGTTTTTCCGGATGATTTTGGCATGTTAGCCGACTGTGAGTTGGCAGGTGGTAAAACGGAAGAGGCTGATCCATCAGGCTCATTACGGTCACGATTGGGGCTTGCAGGTTTGCGCGACTGAG
>CAIJTL010000665.1 GCA_903823545.1 uncultured Planctomycetaceae bacterium | reverse complement strand
TCAATGAATTGTTTTATCATTTCGGTCGATCACTTGAGCAACTCAAGGAATATCCCAATGCACGGCGACGAACTTGAACTTGAAGCACACGAGCATTCCATCCGACCGAATGTTCAGACGGTGGAGTCCAGGATCTGCGATCGCGCGGCGGCAATATTCCGAGCGCTCGGGGATTCGAACCGCCTACGGTTACTGTCGTTGTTGATGTCTCGTGAACTGTGCGTTTCGGAGATTTCAGGGATTCTCGACGACAACCTGTCCGCAGTCTCGCAGCGTTTGAAGCTTTTGCGATCGGACCGAATCGTCGTCGTCCGTCGCGAAGGGAAGCACATGTTTTATTCGTTGGCCGATGGACACATCCGCGAACTAATCGCCAATGCACTCGCTCACGGTAACGAACATGACTAAATCCGAAAGTCGCTGGTCCCACGACTCTCGATCATCACGAGTGACTCATGGTGAGTCGCTCGCAATTCCTGGGCTTGAAAGGAACTCTCATGTCTCATCACGACCATCACGATCACGTTCACGGTCCCGGCTGTAGCCACGTCGCCGTTCAGCACGATGGGCACACTGACTACTTGCACGACGGACACCTGCACCACCAAATGGCAAACGGCGTCGTGGAGGAGCATTCGCTGTCCGTGTCATCAACCAATCCCGATGTTTGTGGCAGCGGCCATGCCTGTTCTGGTCACGCGGCCGATCACGTTCATGGTCCCGGTTGCGGACACCCCGCAGTCCCCCACGGCGATCACGTCGACTACCTCGTTGATGGTCACTTGCACCATCCGCACGAAGGGCACTGCGACCATCACGGCAAGCTTACCGTAGCGAGTTGATTGGCCACAAACGGCCGATGTCGCACGGCACGGCCAGAGAATTGCGCCGGCGAGTGCACTGTCATCGACAAAGTCCTGCCAACCGGTGAGTCAGGTTGGGGTGCCGTTTCGGCGTCATGTGTCGGCTAGACTGCTGCTCCCGATCACGGGAGTGGCAGTCGGCCCGAGTCACTCAGTATTTGCAAGTCAGTTGCTTTTGCAATTCGAGAGCAATATTTTTCGACGTGCTCGGATCGCAACACTAGGCCTTGTCAAATGCCTCCGACTGCAACTCGCTCTTACCAGTTGACGGATTTCGTACCAACAGCGCGTCAAGAACTATTGAGACTAGCCCGTTCCGCGCGAGTTCAGCCCTCCTTCCGCAAGTTCAGCTCGACCCGCTGGTGGTGCTCTGTGCGCGATACCCGTCAACCGCGCCACTACAGCGCGGCCATTGCGAATAGTCCGGCCGCAGCTCTGCAATTGGCGATTCAGGTTAGGCTGCACGCGAACGCAGGCTCCAGCGGAGAACGAGACGACGAACCTGACGATTCGGAGTGTTGAAGAGTGTGGGGCACGTTTCCAACGTGCCCAGACCATAGAGTAGCGAGCACCATGAACTCGTGCTCCACGCTTTTTTCCGACTCTTCGCGAATTGGTCGCCCCTGAGGTTCACGGAAAATTTCAGGGAAGGTCGGTAATTTCCAATCGCGGATTCGTCCGCCTCCAATGCTGGATATTTGAGTGCGTCATACGAGTCGCGCGGATGTCGACGTATTCCAGTCGCGGCAAAGTGCTCAGTGTAGGGATGGAGTGATCGCTGATGGATGAGCCACGCAGGTCCAAGTGAGTCAGATTCGTCAGACGATCGAGTGACGCGGTACCTGCATCAGTCACGCGTGAGCCGATAAGGTCAAGGTGCTGCAGGGCATTGAGCTGTGAGAGCGGTTCACAAACGGCATCGGTCACCTCAACGCCGCGCAGGCTTAGGCAGCGGAGATCGCGAAGTCTTTCCAGCCAATCCCATGTTCCTGAGACGGCGGTATCATGTAGTGCTAGTTGAGTCAGTCGCGGCAGACGGAGCAATTCCTGACAGTCCAACTCGGTCAACCGCGCGTTACGGATGACAACGTGAGTCTGCGCGGGGACCGATTGCAGGCGACGAAGCGTATCCACTAAACGCTCGTGCGAGTCGCCATCGTGACTGAGGCGAACACAAGTCGGCCAGTAATTGGCGAGCGCCGCGGAAGCGATCCAGCGTGCTCCGTGCCATTCGCAGACCGCTTCCACGGACACACCTGATCGACGCAGTTCGGCAAGATTGCGGGACGTGGCGTGAGCACGACGGCCAACTGAGGTCAGCCCCAATCCCAACACCAGCATTGCGGCTACCGCGAGTGTTCGCGACAACCAAGACATGGTAATTACAGATCGTTCGCGATCGTTCGAAAAAGTCGTGGTTGTCTTCACTTCCTGAGGCTTTCTGAGCGGGGATTTGATGGTCGGCATTGTCGACGCCGCATCGCTGGGCGGTGTCGTGGGAGAAGATGTCTGGGGCTGATCGGTCGCGTCGAACTCGAATCGAAAATATTTCTGGACGTTCTCATATACCCGAGGATCAATCGCCTGGGCTATTTCCAGATTTTGCTTGGCGGCAGCGACGCGTTCGGCAGCATGCTGGTCGTCGGAGGCTTTGGCTCGCGAACAGGCCATGAGATAGCGGACGATCGCACGACGAACGGACGGAATGCCCAGCGACTCGTCGCGAAATATGGTCATCAGCCGATCTTGAATGCTCCAATCTTGCCAGCGAGCCAAGTCGGCGATGACCAAGTCCAGCAAGTCTTGATCGTCCAGAAGTGCCCGCATCGCGGCTCGCAAACGGTCCTTCGAGAAGTGGCCTTCGCCGTATTGCCACGCGAAACGCAACGCCTGCATTCCCGCGTAGCGATCAGAAAACTTGATGCCATCTCCACGTAGCAATCGGCGCTCGATCACGTCGAGACCGGCATCCCCCGTCAGCACCAAATAGCCTCCAATCTGACCGTCCAAGCCGAGTCGAAATTCATCACTCTCCGGTTCGCGGAGAATCCATTGCTCCAACCAACGTGCGTCATCCGCATTACCACACAGTCCCAACAGGAGGCCGTAAACACCCGTCCGCGCCGGTGAAGTCGTCGAGTTCGCGATCCACTCCCGCAATCGTTCGCGTGACAGCGCAGAGCGAACACGCACGATCTCGTCATATGGCGCGTTCGCCAGTTCGCTGAAGGCATCGTTTGAGATGGTTTGATCGGCGTGTTCTAAGAACTTCAGAAAGTATTGCAGACGATCAGGGTGCTCTTTGTCGGGGGGCGGAGCGTCTACCAGATAGCGGAACGCCTCGCGGCTGATCGACGCGGATTTATTCCAATCCCAGCGGTCTCCATTCCGCTCAGCCAGCAGCAGAACAATGTCTTCCGGTTGCGCCGTACGTTCGTGCTCCAAGGTAATCGTCTGCCCCACCCGCAGTTTTTCCCCGCGCACAACTTCGAGCACCTCGTAGTTAGTGCGGCCGGCCGATTCGATCTCGCCGGTGATCGCAGGCTTCTTGTCGCGGCGGTTCACTGAGCGCCAACGTGCCAAGACCACTCCATCCGCGTGTTGCACTTGTTCGGATAACGTCAGCGACGGGGCCGAGCAGAATGGACACGCCAGACATTCTGTGCCTCCGACAGCGGCCCAACTCCAAGCGAGGCACAGCGCCAGTCTCTTTGCGAGTTGCTGCATGATTGTCTTCCGTAAATGATCCATCGTTGCTCAAGGTGTGGCGTGATGTGGAGCCTCGCACGTTGCAGCATCATGACCTGGATCGGATTCTTCGATCCATTCTGGGAACGGGTCCTCGAAATCGGACCATCCGAGCGGGCCGAGCGCGAATTCGTCGTCAGTCAGCAGGCAGTCGTCGAGCGCGGCGCGGATCGCCTGTTCGTCCAGTTCAATGCCTATGAAGACGAGTTCCTGGCGGCGGTCTCCGTAATCGCCGACCAATTGGGCGCGGATGTCGGCCAATTCGAGCGGGTCGTCGGGCCATTCGTCCTGGGGTGCATCAATCCACCATGTGCTGCCGGCCGTGAGCGTCAGTTGGATTCCCGCCGAGGACCAGTGACCGACCAAGTCGTGCCGGGTCGCCAACCAGGCAAAGCCTTTCGATCGCAGCACGCCACCCAGGATGTCTCCGTTGACCAGCCGCCACAATCGATCGGGATGAAACGGACGACGCGCCCGGTAAACGAAGCTGCGGATGCCGTACTCATCCGCTTCCGAGACAGACTCACCGCGTGGCGTCGCGAGCCAATCGAGCGACTGCGCGGCTCGGTCGAAATCGAAGCGGTGCGTTTCTAGTAGGTCGCTCAGCGGGACATCACCGAACGCCGCACGCACCAATTTCGCAGTCGAGTTCAATTCTCGGAGTAACCTTTCGAGCTGTCGCAGTTCGGGCTCGTCGATCAAGTCGGTCTTGTTCAAGACGATCACATCAGCGAACTCGACTTGTTCGATCAACAGCGACGCGAGCGAACGATCGTCGTCAGCATCGCGGCCGAGCCTCCGATCCGCGAGATCATCCTCCGAGTCAAGTTCGCGCAGGAAGTTCGCCGCATCGACGACCGTCACCAGTGTGTCGAGCCGCGCGAGCGACGCTAGCCCAACGCCGTCATCGTCCTCAAACGTGAATGTCTCCGCCACGGGCAGCGGTTCCGAAATGCCCGTCGATTCGATCAGCAGATAATCGAATCGACCATCGCGAGCCAAGCGGCTGACCTCGCGCAGCAAGTCCTCTCGCAACGTGCAGCAGATGCAGCCGTTGGTCATCTCGACGAGTTGTTCCTCGGTACGACTGAGTG
>CAIJTL010000664.1 GCA_903823545.1 uncultured Planctomycetaceae bacterium | reverse complement strand
CGGATTCGCAGGACTTTTGCGACTCGACGCCAGCCGATATGTCGACCCCGTACTCGCTTCAGGGACTGATGGTGTTGGAACGAAATTGAAGGTCGCAATTCACGCTCAAAAGTTCGACACGGTTGGTATCGACCTTGTTGCGATGTGTGTCAATGACGTTCTCTGCGTCGGAGCCGAACCGCTCTTTTTCCTCGACTATCTTGCTCTGGGCAAAGACAACCCGGATTTAATTGCAACGCTGGTTGCGGGAGTTTCGGCTGGTTGTGTTCAAGCTCAATCGGCATTGCTAGGCGGTGAAACGGCCATCATGCCTGACATGTATCAGCCCGGCGATTTTGACATGGCTGGTTTCAGTGTCGGAGTAGTGGACCGAGCGAAAATCATCGACGGCAAAGCGGTACGGCCTGGCGACGTTGCGATCGGAATCGGCTCAACGGGATTTCACTCAAACGGATATAGCCTCGTGCGCAAAGTCGTGTTCGATCATGCGAAGTTGTCGGTCGATTCACACATCCCAGAATTGGGGCAAACGGTCGGCGACGCGCTGCTGGCTCCGACTCGGATTTATGTGAAAGCCGTTCGCGACGTCCTGCAGGCTTCTCCGGCAGGAACAGTTCATGGGCTTTGCCACATTACTGGCGGCGGGCTGGAAGAAAACATCGAACGAATCCTGCCGGACGATGTCTGCGTTCGCATTCGTATCAACTCCTGGGAACGGCTGCCGGTTTTCGACTGGCTGCAGCGACTCGGCAACATCGAATTGGCCGAGATGTATCACGTCTTCAATATGGGAATTGGCTTCACGCTGATCGTAGACCCAAGCATTGTCGATTCCGTCAAAACGCAGTTGTCAGCACTGCAATTGCCGAACTGGGTGATCGGCGATGTGGCCGTTGGCAACAAGAGCGTGGAGCTTCAATAACCGTTCTCATCACCCAACACACCTTCAGATTTCATCCAACTCAAGGAGATGAACGTGGGCATTGCCAAATTGAGTCGAATGTTTCAACGAGCGATTGTCGCTGTATTAACTCTTTGCGTAAGTGTCACGTTCGCTGAGGAACCTGCCACAACACCCAAGGCGTTTGTGGATGGCGAGGGACTCGGCTGGCGATCACTGGGCGAGAAAGACTTCGTCAATGTCAACTGTGACCCAGGAACGTGGTCCTGGAAAGACGATCTCGCTCAATGCACTGGTAAGCCGGTTGGCGTAATTCGCTCGACGAAAGAATTCACCAATCTCGAATTGGTTGCCCAATGGCGTCATCTGAAATCGGGCGGCAATTCAGGAATTTTTCTGTGGGCGACTGAAGAAGGAATGAAGGATCTGAAACCCAACTCGCTTCCCTCTGTCGGTATCGAAGTGCAAGTTCTCGATCACGGCTACGCGGAACAATACGAGAAATCCACTGGCAAGAAACCGGATTGGTTTACGACTCACGGCGACGTCTTCCCGGTCGGCAAATCGACGATGAATCCCTTTCCGCCGATCGCTCCCAAAAGCCAACGAAGCTTTCCTCGCAAGAATCTCAGCAAGGGAGTCGGCGAATGGAACCACTATTACGTGCGCGCCATCAACGGCGAAGTGCGACTATGGGTCAACGGAGAAGAGGTCTCCGGCGGTAGCAACTGCAATCCGAAATCAGGATTTCTCTGTTTGGAATCGGAAGGCTCGCCAGTCGAGTTCAAGAATTTGCGAATTCGCGAATTGCCGTAATTCTTAGCTGAAAAGAGAGCGGGCACGTCATCAACATGCCCGCTCTCTTTTTCTCAAGCACGAACGAATTCGTGCTCGACTTACTTTCGCGTCAGTTCGCGAGTTTTTCGTCATACAGCCGCTCGATATCCGCGACAGTCACGGTAATGGACCGAGTGAACCCCGTGTGGACTCGATCATAGGCCACCTTGCATGCTTTTTCGGGACTGCGCTGAATTGCGGCGGCAAGCCATTGCTTGTCCGCATCGGACAATTTGCCGATCGCGGCATCCCAAAACGTTTTGGTTTCGGTCACGAGTGAATCAACGCGGGGATCGTACTTATTGAAGTCGGCCATGATGTTACTTGAGAATCGAGGAACGAAATCGTTTTGGAGGCGTTGCAAAGCTCGGACGCTGTGAACGCTCGGAATTCGGCTGCGGAGTATAGCCCTCCCCCCTCCGGTTGGTAGCGAACGACATTCGAGAGCAAGAAGCGACCGTCTTGAATTACTGAGCAGAACTGACTTTGTCTGCGGCCGGAAAGTTCTCCGGAATCGGCAAAGTCACTTGGCCGGTGGCCGACCACTCGGAGCCACGCGCAACGACCGACTGAAAGCCAACGCACTTCATTGAGTCCTCGCCATGCCCCATGACAGTCGTGAAGACTTTTCCTTTACCGTAAGGAGTCCACCAAATCATTGGCTCATGCGCTCCTGTGCCCCCTTTTGATTGATCCGAGAAAGCAGTCGCAATCAAGTGCATGTTCGCTGCCGGACCACGCTGGCCATGGTAAAGCTCATCTTTCGCGTGGAGCCATTCCCTGGGCATTCCTTTCACAGCCGGATGCGCAGCATCACGGAGGCGAATCGCGAATTCGTGTTGCGATCCATGTCCGGCTCCGGGACCTTTTCCTTTTTCGGTTCGGATGATTTCACCCGCGTCATTTGTCGTGACGCGATCCCCGAAATCAGCACCTCGCCAACCCAACCCGATCATCGCGTTGTATTCTGGCCATCCAGTGAAGGCGTTGTTCGCCGCATGAACAATGACAAGGCCACCACCGTCATTCACAAATTTCTCTAGCCCTTTGCGAACAGGCTCCGGCCACATTTCACCATTGTAGTTACTAAGCACTACTTGAAATTCGCTGAACTTTGGCTGAAAGCTGCTCCAGTCGGTGGACGGAGATTTCTCCTTGGGCGTTGTTGCCACCGAGACGTCAAAACGACCGCTTCGCGTCAGGAATTCTCGGAGGATTGGGGTTGTTGCACGCCAATTGTGATTGTTTTGACCGTCAATAATGAGCAAACGCAACTTTTCTGCGGCATCGGCTGTCAGCGGTAAAAGAGTGAATGCACAAGCCGCAATCATTAAAAGAAATCGCTTCATTACGCTGGTCCTTATGAGTTGAAGATGCATCAATGTTGAACAATCACCGTTAGAAAACTTGAGCCGAATATTCGTGAAGGTTGCAGAATTTGTTGTCGCTGGCCCCCGAGTACGAGCTTAAGCAGAAGTACTCGACCCCCGCAAATCAGACACCCCCGGCAAAGGCGGAACAGTCCGACCTTCGTTTGAAAACGTCATCTGTTTTTAGGAATCAGGACTTCGGTCTGCTGACGCCGCTGACGATTACCCTATCACGACACAAACAACGATTGTGCCGCCGGAACCGGATCGCGTGGGCGAACGGACGGAGATGCCGCTAGTTGAACGAAATCCAAAATTTTATGAGATCATTCTGCAGGGGATGTTCCCAGCAATTTTTGGATTTCTGATGACTAGCCTTTACCACGAGCGGATTGTGGCCGACCCCTGTCGGCATCATGAGAAGGAGTTCTGTGATGCTTGTGCTGTCGAGACAACGCGACGAGAGCATCATCATTGGTGATAACATTGTCATCACGGTGGTGGATATTCGGGGCGACAAGGTTCGGTTGGGAATCGAAGCTCCGAAAGAGGTTTCTGTGCATCGCCAAGAAGTTTACGAGGCGATTCAACGTGAAAACACTCTCAAAACTGATGCTCCCAAAGAGCTAACCGCAGACAAGAAGTAATTGTCGCCAGTTGGCCCATTAAAGCGAAAAAAATATAAGCCGGACGAAGTGCAGGATCGCCTCACGTCGTCCGGCTTTTTCGTTGGTATTTCGAGGTGCGGATAACAACTAGG
>CAIJTL010000663.1 GCA_903823545.1 uncultured Planctomycetaceae bacterium | reverse complement strand
GTGATTGAGACTCATCCGACCGATCCGAACATTGCCTATATCGGAGCAGTCAACGGCGGTGTCTGGCGAACCAATGACTTGCAGTCAGCCGCCCCAACATGGATACCGCAAACCGACAAAATCCCCTCGCAGTCAATCGCCGCACTGGAGATGGACCCGCTCAATTCCGATGTTCTGTTCGGTGGCATTGGACGACGGAGTAGCTTCGGTGGTGCTGGCGATGATTTGATTGGCATGATTCGCACCACGGATGGCGGCACGAACTGGACTGTCCTGACCGATCCGCTCTTGGCGAATCGCGACTTCCGCGCGATTGGAGTGCGTGGGAATGTCGTCTTGGCGGGAGCCGTTGGTGGGGGGGGCATCTTCCGCAGCCTGGATGGTGGCGATTCGTGGTCTGCGATCTCTGGAACGAACGGACTATCGAATGGCTCCGTCACCGATATCACTGACGATCCTTCAAATCCCAATCGGTACTACGTGGCTGTTGCGGGAGCGGGGCTATTTCGGACAGACGACAACGGCAACTCTTGGGTGAATGTCTCTGCCAATGATACGAGCAACGGCGGCTTAGACAGTTCCATGCGATCTGTTTCTTTCTCGAACGCAGAGATGGCCGTGGGAAACAACGGTCGCATTTACATCTGTGTGCTGATCGCCGGGCAGCCGCAATACATCGGATATAGCGACGACCAAGGTGGGACTTGGACTCGCATGGACCTGCCGCAAACCAATGAGAATGGAAACACGGTCGGGTTGAGTCCACGAGCGAGAGATGATGGACCTGGCGGACAAGGCTCACTCCACTTCTCGATCGTCGTTGATCCGACGAATCCCAACATTGTCTACGTCGCGGGAGATCGCCAAGACACGCCGTTCCCGAATTTCTTGGGTGCGCGAAACTTCAGCGGGCGAGTCTTTCGCGGCAACACTCAAGTTGCCGCGACGGGAGCGGTTCCTTCCCCGCAGTGGGACCACATGACACACCTCAACACCGTTGGAGCCATTCCCAACGGTGGAACTGCCAACAACACTTCGCCACACGCCGACTCACGCGACATGGCGTTTGATGCTGCGGGCAATTTGATTGAAGTCGATGACGGTGGCATCTACCGTCGGACCAGCCCGCGCACAAACACCGGTGATTGGTTCTCGATCGGCAGCAACTTGCAGGTGGCCGAGTTCCACGACGTGACTTACGACACGAACTCGAACGTGATCTTCGGCGGCTTGCAGGATAACGGCACGCCGATGCAGCTCACCTCCGGTTCGACCGTGTGGCAAGCGTTGCAGACCGCCGACGGTGGCGACACCGCCGTGGACACGATTAGCCAGCCAGGATTCTCGGTGCGTTACTCTAGCTTCCAGAACCTGGGCTTCTTTAATCGCCGTACATTCGACGCTAACAACAACCAAGTCGGCATCGCAGTTCCGGCACTGACCGTAACGGGGAATGGTGCCGCCCTCGTGGGGCGATTCGTCACACCGATTGAAGTCAACTCAATCGTTGGCACACGGATTTTGATTGGTGCTCAATCGTTGTATGAGTCGTTGAATCAAGGCAACACAATTACCGAAATTGGCGTCAACCTTCCGGTTAATGCGAGTGCCCTAGTCTACGGTGGCGTTTCGCAGGGTGTGCAGAATCCTGATTTGATCTATGCCGGAATCAACAACCAAGTCTTCATCCGCACGACTGCCGGTGGAACACTGGCAGCAACCGCTGCCGCGTTTCCTGGTGGATTCGTCCGTGACGTCATCGTCGATCCCTTGGATTGGCGAATCGCGTATGCTGCCGACAACAACCAAGTTTTCCGAACCACAAATGCGGGAGCCTCATGGACCGAGATCACTGGCGACTTGGTCAACAACGACATTCGTTCGTTGGAGTTCATTTCCGGAGCGACACCGACGTTGTTGATGGGTGGCAACGGTGGCGTTTTCCAAATGCTCTTGTCTGCGACCGGGACTTGGACTCAGCTCGGTCTCAATCTTCCAGAAGTCGTCGTCTATGACATGGACTACGATCGGGCCGATGATGCGTTGGTGATCGGAACATTGGGAAGAGGGGCATGGCTCTTTGCCAATGCGAGCCTCGGTGATCAATTCAGCAACCCAGTGGCAGGAAGTGGAGGGAACGTCAACCTCGCGGCGATTGGTGACTTGCTGGTCGGCAGCGACGGTAACGACACGCTCGTGGGGGCAGACGGTAACGACACGCTTAATGGCATGGCTGGGAATGACTCGCTCGTTGGCGGTCTTGGCGACGATTCGTTCCTCGGTGGTGCGGGAAATGACACGTTGGATGGTGGTGCTGGAGATGACACGCTCGATGGGCAGAATGGGAACGATGTTGTCTCCGGCGGCGATGGCGAGGACACCTATGTTTGGAATGGGGCAGGCGAC
>CAIJTL010000662.1 GCA_903823545.1 uncultured Planctomycetaceae bacterium | reverse complement strand
CGGTTGGCAAAGCAAGCAGGAAGTCGAAGAACTCCCTCTCTCAAAACTCTTTGTCACCATCTTGCAAAGGCTCGGCGTCGAGACCGATTCGTTCGGTGGGTATTCCGGTACGTTGAACCGAGTTTGATGCGGCTGGTGCGCCAAGAAACCAGACTCTCATTCAGCACGAGACAAACGACCGAAGTCTCGAAGACCTCGGTCGTATCAACGGCTGTGCTAATAGCTAACGCGTTGGGCTAATTCTCCTCAACTAGTGTGTGTTACAGAACACGAAGAGAAATCGGGATTTCAGCGTGACAGAACCTTGAACGCAAAAACTTTGCGGTACGATCGAAATACAATCCGACGACGGCGAACTATCGCCTATCCCTGACTCACCTCAACTTGCTGATGTTTTCGCTCGTCACTCAGGAGGACGATCGCGTTTGGTTGTTCGACACCATCGACTGCGATGCGTTTTACGAAACGGGTGGGTTCGGCGTGCAGAACAGTGATGTGTAAGACGGTTTCCCGATGACTGTGTCGAAGCTTGAACGACTTCCGATCAGCGGCGGACGGTCAGAGCGTGCCACCCATCTCGAAAAACTATCTTGCCCTCCATGAACTCCGATGAACGCCAGCAGGGAAGGGCGGTGTGCTCCTTTGTGCTCGTGATGCCAGCAATCGGAGTGGCCGATGAACGAACCTGGTTTCCGAATTTGGGCGAGTCTGTCGATGCGGAGGTCGCGTGGTTTTGTTTTGTGCGGGTTTATTTCTGTTGAGACTGTTTTCAGAGATTGCATCAGGAGTCTCTCTAAGTCATTTCGTTTCGATGGTTTTCAAATAATCGGCAGCCTCTTCAAGCAACACCGTGTTGATCGACATGCCGCTGCCGAGTTCAAATCCGGCAGGGGTAGACAGTCGCGGCAAGATTTCGATGTGCCATAGAAAATAGTTTTTGTCTTCGTGGCCACGCGGAACTGTGTTGATCGTGAGGTTGGAATCGGGGTTACCCAAGTGCGTTCCACAGCCACCAGGGTGCCGAAAAACCAGAGAGCCATCTGTTCCGCCATCAATCGGTTCTTCGATCCGCAACGCGGGAAACGTGTTCGGAATGACTCGCACGCGCCAGTCTGCCGGTTTCGGCAAGCCCCAGACGGGCACTCGAAAGATCTCCGCTGAAGTCATTGCTTCGTGACCAAGCAGAACGGACAGACTTTGTTAGCTGGCCCGGCTGTCGGCTTCAGACATACACCTCGGAACTCGTGCGGACGACGTGCTCGCAATGGGGCAAAGATCACCCAATCGTTGGTTGTGGGGTCGTAGCGGAGCAATGACATCGTGTGCTTTCAGGTCGTGGCCTAGACATGCTCGTGATCCGCTGTCGTCCACCGCGGAGCCAATCGCGGCTTAGTCATTCCCGGTTCGATTTCCATTCCCTGTGTGAGCCCATCGAACAAAGTTTCCTCCGCCGCCTTGACCATTTCGTGTCCGCAACAAAATGGTGGCAAACGAAACGCCTCTTGCGTAACGACGGCACCGCAACACTGACAGTGGAAAATCGGGCGATTGTGAATCATGGTCATGGCTCCGAGGGGATTGAGAGGACGGCGTGTCAAGCACTCACCTGGATGTAGGCGGTGACCAGAGCCTCTTGCCGATGACGTTGCAGTTGCGATACCAAAGGGCAATATCCTTTGCGAAGCAGAAATGTTGAAGGCAGATGATCGATTAGGTCGTGGAAACACAGTGTGTAAGTCAGCCACATTTTCAATGCGGCAATTTCAGAGTTCACACTTTCGTCAAATGACCTGTGCTACAACGCCCGGTTGCGCGCAACCGATATCCATGTAGTCCCTCTGGCTTGATGTTGGCACAGACTTGGTTTGACTGCGAACGACTCAATTGGAACTGGCCGAAAATGGATTTGGGATTTACGCCATGTTCAACTCGCATGCAAAGAAATCAGTCACCACGATTTGGCTCTCATTTTCGTTCCCGTTGGCTTGGCTCAAAATGAAAGCCGGTTTCGCCAAGGCCAGTCGGAAGAGTGCCGGGCAAATCGCAATCTCGAATTCCCTCCATTGGATCGCGTCACAACTCACACCACGTTGACACTGTGCTGAAAGTCGCCCTAACTTAGCCCTTCAACTCGGAAACAGGGCAGGGATGTGGCATGACTCAACACAATTGTCTTTTGAAATTGGTCCGAAGCTTCACGGTATTAATCGTGGTCGCTGGCGGCGTCGGTGTGGTCGGTCTTGGCCAGAGTACGTCTAACGAACCGGGGCCGGTTGTGATTCGCCGCGAGTCGTTGCGACTAACGGCGCCAGAAACCTATCGGTTTGCGTTTCAGTTGGAGCCGATCAAGCAACTTGTCATCACGGCCCCTTGCGACGGAGTCATTCAGTCGGTTGATGCTGACGTCAGTAAGAACGTAAAGGTGCAGGAACCACTTGTTCGGTTGGCTTCGATCGAGCGGCAGTTGCTTCTTGAACGAGCGATCGCACAACAAAAAGTTGCGGACTTGGAATTAGAACAAGTCAAGAAGGCAGGGCAGGGGATCGAGCTTGCCGATGCGAAGCAACAACTTGCACGAGCTGACGTCAAACTCCTCCAGTGGCAAGTCGAGCAACTCATCTCACGCGCTCCGTTTGAAGGAAGCGTCTTGAAGGTTCATATTCAGGCCGGGCAGATCGTGAAAGCTGGCGATCCGCTTGTGACCTTAGCCGATCTGTCGAAGCTCAAGATTGAGATTCCCGTTGATCGTGAGAACGTCAAAGAGGGCGATGCTTTTAAGCTGAAAGTCGAAAATCAAACGGTCGACACCAAGGTCGACAAAGTGCAGCCAGCAGATCCGAAGTTTGAGCGAGTGCGTGACCTCGCAAATTCTTTAGCGACGGCAGTCATCTTGCTCGACAACCCGCAACACAAATGGCACGTTGGCCAAGCGGTCTTTGCTCCGCTCGTCCCGCGAAATCCAGTCACCAATGTCGCTACGAGCGCCGTTGGCACGAACAATCAAGGACATCGTCGCGTTCAAGTTGTGCGACAGGGAATTGTGCGAGATATTGAAGTTGGTTTGCTGGGACAGATCGGCGCTGATCGAATTCACGTCAGCGGCCCGTTCGTTGACGGCGATGTGGTCATCCTCCATTCATCTCGCGAATTGGCCGATGGGACGCAGCTTCGAGCAAATCCCAACGCGGCATTGCCCGCGATCGCTGATTCGCCAACATCACCGCAATCGACTGGTGGCACGACTGCAAAACCTGCCGTAAGGCCGACCGAAAAACCTGTGACAAAAGAGAAGAAAGGCCCTGCGGCAGGCTTCTAATGACAGGACAGAGTTCTCAAATTTTGTTTCGCAATAATGTTTTCGATTAGCGTTTTGCAGCCCAAAGACTCCAGACAAATTCACTCGCGCCAGACCGGGAGCCCATCGTGGCAGATAAAGAAAAAGACAAGCCAGCTGATGACAACAAAATCGACCATTACGTCAAGCAGGGGCTGATCGCGTCGGGCAAACACGCGCAGGTCTGGGAGGTTCAAGAAGAGAACACCAACAATCGCTTCGCGCTAAAAGTTCTTCTTCCGGAGGCGATGCTCGACCCAGAACAAATCGCGATTCTCAAGTACGAAGGAAAGGTTGCTCAATCGCTTGACCACCCTAACATCGTGAAATGGTTTGCGACGGTCCATCGCAAAACCAACATCTACTTGGTGCTCGAATTATTTCGTGCGTTGAACATCAAGAACTTCATCTCCAACGATTCGCTTGGCGTTCAAGTCCGGCTTCGCAAGATCATTGATTGCACTTCCGCAGCGTTACAGCACATGCACGAGAGAGGTTGGATTCATCTCGACGTGAAGCCAGACAACATCCTGCTCAATCGCTCGTCCGAAGTGAAATTGATTGACTTCTCGCTGTCGAAAAAGATCAAAGGATTGCTTGGTAATTTGCTCGGCGGAAAGAGCACTGAAATCGGTGGAACCTTGACGTACATCGCGCCTGAGACGATTCGCAAAGAGCCTCTCACGCCGCAGACAGACATCTACAGTTTCGGCATCACGATCTATGAATGCCTCACCGGCACGACACCCTTCAAAGGAAATTCGCCCAAAGACTTGTTGATGAAGCACCTGGCGGCGGTGGCGGCCGCACCTTCGGAAATCAATAAAAATGTCACCCCTGAAATGGATCGCATGGTTCTGCGCATGCTGGCTAAGAAGCCAAAGGACCGGCAGAAAACGATGCAAGAAGTCATCTCCGAATTTCGCAACATCCAGATCTTCAAGGAGGATCCAGAGGCGGTCTTCTCTCGAAAGGCGCAGGAAGCCAAAGAGGGCGATATGAAGCAGTCGCTCGGCAAGCGTCTTGATAGCCGTACCGATCACTCGCGGTCAGAGATTGCAAAGACGAATCCAGAGTTGGCCGCGCAAATGCTGGCCAATGCGAGCCCTGCGCCCCAAGCTCGACAATCAGCACCAGACCCCAAAAAGCCGGAACCGAAAAAGCCAGCCCCCGCGGTACAACCGCCGCGCCCGGCGATGCCAGTGCCCGTGCAGCCAACTATGATGCAGTCCCCAATGATGCCGCTCATGATGCCCGGCTACCCACAGCCACAAGCTCCATTTGCTCCAATGCCTGGCGGCTACATGCCGATGCCCGGATATCCCATGCAAATGCCAATGCCTGGGATACCGCAAGGGATGCCTGGTTATCCACCGGGGGCAGGGGGGGGGATGCCTCCCCAAGGATACCCAATGGCGCCCCCAAACATGGGTCAGATGCCCGGATTGCCCCAAGGCGTCCCCCAGCAGATGCCGATGCCGCAACAACCGGCATCTCCAATGCAGCCAATACCGCAACAACAACCGATCTCACCACAACAATCAGCTCCACCTCAACAACCGGTGCAGGCAAAACCAATTCCGCGAGGGCTACAAAGGCCCGCACCGCCACCGCCCCCCAAAGATGGTGGTGACCTTCCAACAATGGATGAACTGCCTGACGTGATGTGAGCTTCATTCGTTCGCTCAGTAGCAAAACATTTCAGATCGATTTTGATTTCAATCAGAGGAAGAGGACAACATGCCTGGTGCCGACGAGCCCATTTTGAACGACGATCACTCGCAGCCAAGGGATGATTTCCCGTCAGTCACTCCGTCACATCGACCAGACTGCAAACGACATGTCTTGCCATTTGAGAAGCCTGTCTTCGAGTTGGAACAACAGCTTGCCAAGCTGGAGTCGCAGCCGAACCCGACAGCAACAACCAAGGACGCGATCCAGAATATGCGAGTGGAGATCGCTCGCATGCAACGAGAAGTTTTTGCGAACCTTGATCCGTGGGATGTCGTTCAGATTGCTCGTCACGAACAACGGCCGCAAACTCTGGACTATCTCGAACTGGTCTTTGATGAATTCATCGAACTGCACGGCGATCATGCTTATCGAGACGATCGAGCAATACTCACGGGCTTTGCAAAACTCGAAGATCAAAAAGTGATGTTCATCGGCCAGCAGAAAGGACGCAACATCAAGGAAAGGACCGAACACAATTTCGGAATGGCTCATCCTGAAGGGTATCGCAAAGCGCTCCAAAAAATGGAACTCGCCGCGAAGTACAAGCTCCCGATCATCTCGTTTATCGACACCGGTGGAGCATATCCCGGAGTTGGTGCTGAAGAACGCGGACAGTCTTATGCGATTGCTTTCAACTTGCGAGAAATGTCACGCATCAACACGCCAATCGTTTGCACGGTCATCGGGGAAGGGGGGTCTGGCGGTGCGCTCGGGATAGCAATCGGTGATCACATCGCGATGTTACAGTATTCGTATTACTCAGTGATCAGCCCCGAAGGTTGCGCTGGCATTCTGTGGAAGCATGCAAAGCACAAAGACCTCGCTGCGCGTGCTTTGAAATTCACGTCGAAAGATTTGCTCAACTTCGGAGTGATCGACGAGA
This sequence comes from uncultured Planctomycetaceae bacterium, assembly GCA_903823545.1. Lineage (GTDB taxonomy): Bacteria > Planctomycetota > Planctomycetia > Planctomycetales > Planctomycetaceae > SXKJ01. Next base: position 4,820 of record CAIJTL010000662.1, on the reverse strand, counting down.
TCATCCCCGAGCCACTCGGTGGAGCCCATCGCGATCATCGACGAATTGCGGTCACGCTTAAGATGTCGCTTTTGCGATCGCTTCGAAACCTTCAGTCACTGCCAAGCGATCAACTCGTGCAGCGTCGCTATGACAAGTTTCGCAAGATGGGCCAGTTCGAAGAGGCCGCAGTTGGCTAACGGATTTGCCGATCTCGTCGAGCACATTTCCAACGTACTCGAAACGAAAATTCAGACGTCGAAATCGTGTGTGACGAAATCTACATCGCCTCGGAGCAGAGAAGATGACTCAGCAGCGACCACTCGCGCCAGCCAGCCTTGCCGCACAAGGTCTCGGTTGGATTGAGCCAACGACCAAGGCGATCGTTCCACCGATTCACGTCTCGTCGACGTTTCTTCGTGACGAAGACAATCAATTTCGCTCTGGGCGAGTTTACGCTCGCGCTGACAATCCGACGTTCAATCAAGTCGAAGCAACTGTCTCCTCGCTTGAGCATGGTGCTGGAGCACTCGTCTTTGCATCGGGGATGGCAGCCGCTACCGCTTGCTTTCAGTCGCTCGAACCGGGCAATCATGTGATTGCTCCAACGGTCATGTACTGGGCACTTCGAAATTGGTTGGCAACGTTTGCGACACGTTGGGGATTGTCTGTTTCGTTTGTCGATACAACCAACCTTGCTTCAGTCGCATCAGCAGTCCAACCTGGTCGTACAAAACTCATCTGGCTTGAAACTCCCGCGAACCCACTGTGGCATGTCTCTGATATCGAAGCCATCGCGGCAATCGCTCACCGTGCTGGAGGGAGGCTCGCCGTCGATTCGACAGTCGCTGCCGCGGTCTTTACTCGGCCGCTCGATCTTGGTGCGGACATCGTGATGCATGCCGCGACTAAGTATCTCAACGGTCACTCTGATCTTGTTGCGGGAATGTTGGTGACCGCGCGTGACGACGACTTCTGGCAGCGGCTTCGAATCATTCGGGCTCAGATCGGCGGCGTGCTCGGATCATTTGAGGCATGGCTACTCATGCGCGGTCTGCGGACATTGTTCCCGCGCATTCGTTGGGCAAGCCAGTCAGCTCACTGCCTGGCGGATGAATTGGCTGCGCATCCGGCTGTCGCCGAAGTCTTGTATCCGGGGCTCGCGAATTGCCTCGGCCACGAGGTTGCTCGGCGTCAAATGCACGGTGGCTTCGGAGCGATGTTGTCGATCCGAGTTCGAGGTGGCGAATCCGCCGCAATCGCGACCGCCGCGCGGGTTGAACTTTGGAAACGAGCGACCTCTTTGGGCGGCGTCGAAAGTCTGATCGAGCACCGCGCCAGCATCGAAGGTTCTGGCTCGCCATGCCCGCCGGATCTGCTCCGGCTATCGGTTGGAATCGAAGACTCGGACGACCTGTTTGCCGACCTCGATCAGGCGCTGGTTTCTGCTCATGCGATGTGACTTCGCGAGGTGTTAAACACGACGCTTGATCGATCGATATGCGTTGTCCCGAACCGCCACGCACTCATTCGTGCGTCATGCCATCTTCGACGTCCGTTGGAAATCAGATTCGCCGCATTGCGACTGGCTGCGAGATATCAGCAACGTCCGATAATGTCTGTTATGTTGTTTTTCGTCTTCAGGAAATGCCGGGAAAACGAGGATTTTGGCGTGCTGCCATTCGCTCAGAGAAACCAAGGAACGGTATCCCTTCTCGGTCAAGCCGGCATGTGGACAGCCTCAGCTAAAGAGTGAAAGTAGGCTGTCGCAGATGCCCCAGATGATGCGGCCAATCGTCGCGAACAACGCTTTGAAAATGTGCCAAACAAAGTCGCAAACAGATCGGTATCGAATTCGCCAAAGTGGGACTTCTTGGGACATGAAAGTGAGTCTCGTTCAGAATTGTTTGTGGCTGTCGATCAGCAACGTCACCGGGCCGTCGTTGACCAACTCAACCTCCATGTGAGTCTGAAAGCGACCGGTCTGAACCTCAATTCCTTGGCCACGAATTTCGGCCACAAACGCGCGGTACAACTCGTCGGCTAACTCCGGTCGAGCGGCCTGAATGAAGCTTGGTCGACGTCCCTTTCGGCAGTCTCCCAATAGAGTGAATTGGCTGACGACTAACATCGCGCCACCGACTTCGGCCAACCCCAAATTCATCTTGCCGTCGGTGTCCTCGAAGACACGCAAGCCGGCGATCTTCTGAGCCATGTAAACGACCTCGGTGTGACCATCGCCCTCCTCGACGCCGAGCAGCACCAGGAAGCCTTTGCCGATCCGGCCCGTGACCTCGCCAGCCACAGTGACCGACGCGCGGGATACTCGTTGCACGACTGCTCGCATTTCATCCCTTTGGAGTGCGGTATGTCAGCACCGCTAAGTTACCACTGCCCTCGCCTGCGTTCTTTTGACGGCAAGACTTCCAAGCAGGTCGTCCACCAGCCGGTGAGGATCGTCTCAATGAATTCATCCGGCAAGTGCTCGGCTCGCATCTCGCGAGCGAGTTGATTGTGGTCGTAAGCCAACGGAATGAACTCGACTTTCCAGGGCAGGGGAGACCGCCCTGCCCCAGCATCATTGCCGGTTCGCACCATCGAGTACCAGACGTTGGTTGTGCCATCGTTCTCCGGACGACCGAGCACACCGATGTTGATGTAGCTACGAGTGATCGTGGGGCACGCTTCCGACGTGCCTGTCAAATTCGAGCATGTTGGAAACGCGTCCCACGTGCGTTGCCAATGCAGGCCGGTGTGAGTTCCCAAGATCACGTCGCATGCGAAGTCGTCGCAGAGCTTGTTGAGAAACGGAGTGCTCGTCGTCGACTCCCACAAGAACTCATTGGTCCGACGCGGACTGCCGTGACAGAGCAAGAAGCGGAAACCATCGACTTCAAAACGAATTTCGGTTGGGAGAGTACGCAGCCACGCGCGATGCTCATCACTGGTGTTGGCCAGTGTGTAGTCGTAGCTGAGCTGCGCGAAATGATTGTCTCGCGGATCTGTGTAACCGCATTGGCAATCATTGAGTCCGTGACCGATGCTGTGATCGTAGTTCCCTTGCACGACTTCGATCTTGTGCTCGCGAATTATTTCGCAAGTCCGATCGGGATGCGGGCCGAACGCGCCGAGGTCGCCGAGGCAAAACATCCGCTCTGCCCCACGCTGCTGAGCATCCGCAATAGCCGTTTTGAGTGCGATGTGGTTGTTGTAGATGCCGCCAAAGAATGCGAGTTGCATGGGTTTGGTCATTGGTCATTGGTCATTGGTCATTGGTCATTGGTCATTGGTCATCGGTTTGAATGCGGAGCCGCTGGAAGGATTCGTGCAGATCGCTCCGAATTGATAGCAGGTTGCACACGCACCGTGAGTGATCGCGAAACTGCGATTCGCTTCAGCGAGTGTTTGCCCCAGGATAGCATCGCGCGAATCGATCAAGATCGGACAGACGGCGACACCGCGATCGGTGACAACTCGGCTATGTTGGCAGACGAGTTTCGATGTGTCGTAGCCGACGAGCATTTCCGCAGTCACTCGATCTGCGGCGGAGTAACCGCAGGTGCGAGTCGCCTCTGCACCGAGTTGTAATCGCGGGAGCACTTTTAATCGTGGGCGATCGTAGCCGTGGTCATTCAGCAAATTACGGAACTGTCCGAGAACGGCATCATCCTCCGTTTCGTCCCAGACGCGTGTCATCGTGATGATCGGCAAGAAGCCGTGTTGCACCAGCAGTTCAACGCCGCGCAACGCTCGCTCGAACGTGCGCGGGCCGCGGATCGGATCGTTGAGTTCGGGAGTCGGACCGTCGATCGAAACGCGAAATTCCAACGAGTAAAGACTCCCCTGCACTGCCGCTTGCAGTTGCTCGAGCCATTCCGGCTTGAGCACCGTTCCGTTTGTCAGAACGGTTGCCGGTCCGAAGTCGAGCGTTCGTTCAAGAATCGAAACCATATCTGGATTGAGAAATGGTTCTCCTCCCGTGAAGTAAAACTCTTTCACGCCCCATTTGACCGATTCAAGCAACCTCCGCTCGACTTCATCAAAGGAAAGAAAGCCAAACGAATTGTTATGCGGACTGCATGAGATAAAGCAATGAGTACATGCCAGATTGCAACGCGTTCCAGCAACTTGAAACCAAAGTTCGTCCAACGATCCGAGTTCCACGATCGGCAGTTGTTCGGTGTTTGCGATCATCCACTTCTACCCATGTCTTTCGGCTGATCGGCTCTTGATGCCTCGACTCCGCGCAAGCAATCGAGCTTTGTCAAAGGATTGAGTGACGTGACGACCTCGCGAACTTGTTCGAGACCGACCTTCAATAAGAAATTTGAATTTCGCCCGTAACTCTTTGAGCCGAGGATAAAGAAATTGGATTCTGGGTTCTTCAACACTTCGCAGCCGTGGCTTGTTTGAGCCAAGCAGTCGGACGACGTTTCTCCAAGTAGTTTGGCGGCAAGTTTGATTGGTCCTTGAGTTGCGTAGCATTCGTGGATTTGGAGTTCTTCGTAGAGAGATCGGTTCGGACGATAACCGACGTTCGCAACGATGCGATCGACGTTCAACTCAACTCGCAACAATGATTCGCTCCCCTGCCCTAATGATGTCGTGAGCTCTCGTTGCTCAAAGATGATCTTGTATCTGCAAACGTCGGGTACCCCGAATCCAACGACTTGTGCGTCTCGCTTCCAGGTAATTGCCGATCTGGTGCTCAATGCCAATTCGTTAGCTCGCTGAGCGACGCGATCTCGTTCGTGAAGAGGGTCGTTCGGAATACGTTGAATTGGTGTCGGCCGGTCCGAACCATCGGGCAACGGTCGGGTGAGCCAAATGACTTTCGTCTT
>CAIJTL010000661.1 GCA_903823545.1 uncultured Planctomycetaceae bacterium | reverse complement strand
TGTGCTTCTCGGCCAGCGGAAGCGCCTTTTTGATTTCGGCTTGCGAGCGTTCGTAGCACTGCTCGAAGGTGACGTCGTCCTTCACGACGCCGGGGACGAGCAGCACGGTATCGCAGCCAAAGAACGCGGCGTCCTCGATCGCCCCGTTTAGAGCGGCCAGACCTTTGGCTCGGACATCGGCGTCTTTAGACGAAAGCGTGTCACGCCAGTGGACGCTATCGATGACGCCATGAATCACGATCCCGGTCTTCTTGGCGGCAGCCTTCGCCTCCTCCTTGTTCAAGCCGCTGGGACTGTCCACCTCGACCCCTTGCAGGCCGAGCTTCTTGATGAGGTTGAACTTGTCCTCAATCGACCCCTCATGCCGAATCATCCCGTACTTCACCGCAATCTTCAGCTTCGGCTTCTTCACTTCATCAGCCAGAGTGAGTTGCAAGGGCAATGCAACCGCAGCCGATGCGGCGAGAGTGGATTTGAGAAAGTCACGACGTGGGAAGGATACGGACATGGGAGATCTCCTCGTTGGAATCTTCAGAATGACTGCACACGATTCTTTGCGACTAACGCTTGCCAAATTGAACGCACCGACCAGGTTCTGCGGGTTGCAGTTGCCGACTCATCTATTGCAAGCGCAAACAATTTTCTTGTTCTTGTCATTAAGTCAGCAATACCCTTGGATGCCGCATCATAGATTGAATCAGTCAATTGGCCTTTCTTGATCCAGACAATAGCACCACCACCCGAAGACAGGACGGTACTGTCCGCCTTATTTTTCGTAAACCAGTCAGCCGTGATGTCCCAAATGGGACCGCTCTGCTCCGTGCAATCGACTCGGTAAAACGACACATATCCAACTCCAAATTCTTTTTCGACGGACTCGAAAAACTTGGTGATAACCGGTCGTGAGTTCACCGCATAAGCCGACCAATCGACATCGACATGAAGAAGAGCGCGATCAGCCATGACCGCAGCCTCAAACTCGTCCTTCGTTTGGATCGTTGATGAATTCATGTAGTGTTTTGGGTTCTTGGATGTCGTAGATGAATTCAAACAGCCCGCCACTAATCTGATTACGGATTACCCGGACGCGGTAAGGATCAAAATCAATTTCTGGCGAAGCGGATTTATTTTGAGAAAGGCCGGTAAGGCTTGGCATGGCGATGCTACCGCTGTCACAAACGACCCGCAACGAGTTCCGGAAGAATCAAAGTGCTGTAGTCCATTTCCGGAGCAAAAGTGCCAACCAATTCGACTCTTCCCATCTAGGCGAGATTCCTTCATCCTTCCGCACTCGCGCGAAGGTCAGTCCTACGCCGTTGCGGTCGGTGTCGAACCGAGCCGATTGCTCACTCAACAACCATTTGGAACCACCATTCATCAACCATGACGAACAAAGTCCGCATTGCGATCATCGGGGCCGGGGCCGTTTCTGACTATCACCATGTGCCGGGAATTCGGCTCGACCAGCGCTGCGAATTGGTCGCGGTGTGCGATCCGAATGAAGAGTTGCTCAACAAGCGACAGAAGGACTGGGGACCGACCAGGAAGACGACTGATGTGGACGAGATCGCCAACGATCCGAACATCGACGCGGTCATCATCGCGACTCCCAACTTCACTCATAAGCCGATCGCGCTGGCGTGTATCAACGGCGGCAAGCACGTGATGTGCGAAAAACCGCTGGGGCTGAATTTCACGGAATCGGCAGAGATGTTCCGAGCGGCTCGCGACAAGAACCTGCGGCACATGACGGCGTTTACGTATCGGTTCGCTCCGTCAATGCGCTATGTGCGACATCTGGTGAAGAGCGGAGCACTCGGCACGCCACGCCACTTCCGCAGTCAGCGATTCCTCGACTGGCCAGAAACAAGTTGGGGTTGGCGGCAGTACAAGAACCTCGCCGGTGCGGGAGACCTGTTCGACATGACGATTCACCGCATCGACTTTTCGATGG
>CAIJTL010000660.1 GCA_903823545.1 uncultured Planctomycetaceae bacterium | reverse complement strand
TACGCGCCGTCATGACCTCATCGATCAACCGCATCAATCGAGTGCTGACCTGTTGAGTTTCAGGTGCCGAGCCGACATGGGAATCGACCAGATTTTCAATAATGAAGTCGCTGAGGCTGTTTGCAGAGCCGCGCAACGAACTGCTGTGTGGACGAAGTGAGTTCGGAGTGACAAATGGCGAAGGCGGCTCACCAAATTGTTGATGTGGTCCCTTCGACTCTCCGCTCGATTCAGCAACTTGCGTAGGTATGGTTGAGTGCTCTCGGTATTTGCTCTTGCCCGACAAGAGCGACCGACCCATACGAATCACGCCTTGCAATTCCGCGATCATCTCTACGCTGTGCTGCGGCCATCGCTCGCGCATCGAGCGGAGCAACTGCACGCCGTGTCGACAAAGAGTTTCAACGTCGTCACGTCCAAATCTGCCTGACATTTCCTCCAAACTTTGAGTGAGTTCGATGAGGCACGTCAGTTTTTCGGGGTCATCGGGAGTCTGCCGCCAATCAGCAACACCGCGATCCAGCAAGTCGAGCTCTTCGAGGCTGCGGCTGGCGAAATCGCGCTTGATGTTGGCGGTCAATTTCATGGGTCTGGTCCTGGACGTCACACAGTTGTCTCTGGAACAACGTCAGGTGAATGGTCGAAGCCCACATCAGCGACTTGATCGAAAGTGCGACACTCGCCAGGAAATCATTTCCGGCATGTTCAACTTGTCCGGTCGTGCGCATTACGACGATCGAATCAGTCGCGGAAAGCTTGCGCACGCGATGTCACCCGGAGCCTGAGGGTTATGCCTGCCGTGCCAACTCGCGCGAAGAAACACAAGTTGCCGATGGGAACGGTTCGACGATGATCTCGGATCACGGCGGTGATCTCTGGCTACGGACGGCAACCACTTTTCCACGGAATGGCTAACGTGCTGACAGGCATCAGCTCATCGACCGGCGCGCTTCAGGCTTTTCAATCGTCGTTAGATATGACGGCGGGGAATTTGGCCAACGTCGATACGACTGGTTTCAAGAGTCGTCGCACGCTCTTTCAAGATCTTTCGTATTTTGGCCAGTTGGGGGACCAACTGGGGCAAGGTGTTCGAGTCGGGACGATCGACCGCAACTTCTTGCAAGGAAAGACGCCGCCCACCGGTAATGACCTGGATCTCTCCGTCCAAGGGAACGGCTACTTTGCGTTGCTCAGTTCCTCCGGCACGTTGCAGTACACACGCGATGGAGCCTTTCATCTCGATGCGACCAGACAGTTGGTCAGCGCGGATGGCCTGTCGGTGCAACCGCCGATCACGTTTCCACCGGAAGTCCTTGAAACCAAAATCGCCGCCGACGGGACCGTCTCCGTTTTGACAGCATCCTCACCAGACACGCCGATTGTTCTGGGGCAACTACGGCTGACCAACTTTGTGAACCCGCAAGGGCTGAATCCGATCGGAGATAACCGCTTCCTCGCAACCGATAGTTCCGGCTTGCCGATCACGAATCTTCCGGGGACCAAGGGACTGGGACTGATCTCACAAGGAAGCCTCGAACAATCGAACGTGGACTCCACGACTGAGATGGTCCGCTTGGTGACCACAAGCCGTGACTACACGGCGAATGCTCGCGCACTGAAAGTGGAAGACGAAATCCTGAAGAGCGGATTGGACCTCGTGACGTAATCGCAGCGTTGAGTAGGACGGGCACTCTTGCCCGTCGCTGCCGAATTTCGACGGGCAAGAGTGCCCGTCCTACAAATCGTGCGACTCGCAGCTATGCGACTCGCAGCTATGCGACTCGCATTCATTTGAGAATCCGCACCGCCGCTGTCAGACTCTCGCGCGTTGCCACATGGCCCCGCATTCTTCTAAGGAGCTTCCATGAAACCTCAACATCGACGTGCCGTATTGATGTCTCTTTCGCTGACTGTGTTACTTGGTCTGTCCGGTTGGGCGGTCGGTTGGTTCAAGCCGACGGAGACTGTCGTTTCAGAGATCGCGCCGGGCGTCTTCTTCCGGAAGATGGAAACCGAACCGAAATTCCTCGGCAGCAACCAAGGCTGGGTGATCTTCAAGGATTTCGTCTTGGTCATCGAAGCGAGCTTCCCGAAACAGGCCGAGGAGGTCATCAAGGAAATCCGCAAGACGACCGACAAGCCGATCCGCTACGTCTTCGACACGCACTATCACGGCGACCACGCCGACGGAAATCCGATCTTCGTCAACATCGGAGCCGCCCCGGTCGCCTCCGAAAACAGCAAGATACTCTTCGAGACAAAAGGTCGAGCCGGCTTCGAAAAGGCTCAAAAGGACAACCCCACGGAGTTCGGTCACGGCTCGCTGAAGTATGCTCCCGCCTCGCTGTACTTCCCGACGAAGTTGGTGATCGATGACGGCACTCAGCGCGTCGAGTTGATTCACCTCGGTCACGCTCACACGGCCGGGGACGCAGTCGCCTGGTTGCCGAAACACGGCATCGTCTTCACCGGCGACGCCTGCGTGAACGGCGCGTTCAACTACGCCGGCGACTCGAACACCGAAAGCTGGATCGGCGTGCTCACCAAGCTACAAGACCTCCCCATCAAGGTGATCTGTCCCGGCCATGGTGAGATGACCGGCAAGGAACTGCTCGACAAACAAAAACGTTGGTTCGTCGACCTCCGCGAGGCGATCCAAAAGATGATCGACAACGGAAAATCGCTCGACGAGATCAAACAAATGATCGACCTCCCGTTCTACAAAGAATGGACCGGCGTGGACGCAAAGACCCGCGTGGAAAACGTCGAGCACATTTACGGTGAGCTGACGAAGAAGAAGAGCGGGTAACGAAACGTTCGCGATTATCGTGAGAAGTTGAGGGGATTAACCGGAAGTATGGGAATCATGAATTCAATTAGTCTCATTAATCCCCTGCGATTCGCAGAGAGTGACTGACATGAAAAAAGCAGAGCGACTGGAGAATGCTGCGATTCGTGCTGCTAGAAAGGAACGATACGAACGCCAGAAGACAACAATGCAATCATTCATTGATGCGTGCCGTTCCTGCATGACAGTCGAACAATGGAATCGCTATTACCCCGAGGCCGAGAAAACAGCAGGCGAAACTTTTCACATTGTCAGAGACTTGGTTTTTGCCTTGACGGCAACCCAAATACCGATTGAGCCAAAACTCAGAAAGTCGATTGACTCGGTCATTGAGGAGTGTGGTCTTGACCGAAGCCGCTGGTCAGACCTGAAACGACTTAACTACGACTCATACTGGAGAGCCCGATACGGCTATAATGACGTAAATGGTGACGCATCAGACTATTCCTGCCCGCACTCACCATCGGAATAGGCGGATTACAAATGGTTCAGATCGGGGCCGCAGGCCGTGCGGCTTTTGAAATCAGAGTTGATTGCCTACGGCTGGGTTAACCGTGTCGATTCCCATTTATCCCCTCTCGCAGTGGTCTCACGGAGTCACCATGTCACTATCAAAACTTGCTCGTCGCGTCTTTTGGAAGCTGTTTGTGTTGCTTGTTAT
>CAIJTL010000659.1 GCA_903823545.1 uncultured Planctomycetaceae bacterium | reverse complement strand
TGAAGGTTCAACTTTTGAAGTGCTACAACGGATTGCTGAAGCTCCGCTGAAGAAGCATCCGGAGACTGGTCAGCGAGTGCGACGGATCATGTCGCCTCCGAGCGTCAAGAAGCAGTACTCCGGCGGTCCCATCAAAGGGGACACGAGCAACAAGAATCTCGAACGATTGGGCTTCACAAAGTACGAGAAGTCGAAAGCGGGAACCTACGAAAAGGTTCTGGGCGATGGCCCGGACCTCGTCAGACGCGGGCCGCAAAGCGAATGAGTGATTGTGGTCTACTTTGGGTCGCTGCATGTGAATGATGAGAAAAAATGGGGGCGATGACCTGCGGTCAAAGCACGTTTCGCCACATGCTTCCCGTGACTCTCTGCAATCCCCTCAAACGCCGCGGACCGCATCGTTGATCATGCCGACATACCACATAAAGAACCGGAAGATAAAGAAGACGATGAACGTAGCGACCATCAGCCAAATCCCGCCACTGAGCATCGTTGTCAGTGACTTCAAACTGCGGCGGGCTTGGTCTTCAAACTGCGGGCTGAGCCGGTACAGCGTTTCGGGGACGGTTCCCGATGTCTCTGCCACGGAGACCATGTGCAGGTAGTCTTCGGGGAAGAGGCCCGTTGCTGCGATTGCTGTTGAGAAATCTTCGCCTTCGTGAATGCGACCGATGAGTTCCGGCGCCGCGTTCTGAAAGGCTCCGTTGTTGGTGGCCTTGAGACTCGCCATCAAGCTCCGGTCAATCGTCATGCCGGTTTGTTGCGTGAGGTAATAGGCCCACGAAAATCGAGCGATTGCAAACGATTGCAAGCAGTTTCCCAGCACGGGGACTCGCAACCAAATCGGATCGAGTATTTGTTTTGCAGCGAACAATCGCAGCGAAACTTCGTAGCTGATCCACGCCAAGAATGCTCCGCCAAACGTGCATGTCAGCCAAATGATCGCACCGCCAACTCCCGACAAACCAAACAGCAGCGATTTAAGATTCGGCCCTTTATCGTCGCCTCCGATCATGCCAATCACCACGATGAGTAACGCGATGATCAACACGGCCGCGACCAGTTGAAACAACGGCCAAGCGATTGACGATGTGAACTGCCGCCGAAGCTGCAGATTGTTTTCGTAATGCTGAGCCAAGTGTGTCAGGACTTCAGGCAGTGCGCCGGTTTGTTCGGACATCTCGACCATGTCGGTCATTAGCTCTGGAAACGCGCCTCCTTGAGCCCGCATTGCCGTTGAGACTTCATTGCCCGCATCGATCTGCTCGGCGATTCCGACCATTGCATCACGGCAACGACCATTGCCGGTCTTCTTAGCCGCTAGCTTGAAAACCTGCCGCACCTCAATGCCCGACTCCAGCATTGTGCTTAATGAGCGACAAACTTGGGCGAGTGTTTTCAGCGGCAGTGTGGATGCCATGTCGATGGTCTCTCGAAATGAATTCTAAACACCGTCGGGCCTGTCTCATTGGTCTCGACACAATTTTGCGACCCCGATGAAAACGTCCCCATCTTAACTCTGCGCTCTTCGCTTCTCTGCGGTAAAAAGAAGTTTCAGACAATTTCACCGCAGAGAAGTGAAGAGCGCAGAAATGGCGAAAATGGCGGCCATTTCGAGCTGTATAGAGATGAACGAGGCAACGGTGATGGGGACTGTTTGCCGGATTAAACTTTTTGATCGTCAGCGAACTGCCGTTCCGGCCAACAAACCGCGATCGCGGCAACGAGGCATAACGTGACATCGATCGTGTTGATCCGCTCTGACCAACGATGTAGCTCAATGAACCGAGCGTCCCGCACTCCATCTGGGCGAGTCACGATCTCATGAAGTGGCGAATAGATGATGAAGTAATCTGTGGTCATCAGCATCAACGTCAGCCCGAGCATCACGGCAACAAACGCGCGGCGTCTTCGATTCTGGACGCCACTGAGTCCGAACATACTCGTAAACAATCCTGTGCTGACGAAAGAAAATCCAAAGAGGTAGTACCACGGGAATCGCAGCCCCGCGAGGATGTTCTTCACGTCCGAACCATATTGCGTCGAGATTTGTTCGCTGACGGACGTCACCACAAACAACGCCGCTGCTCCGATCCAAGCGGACAGCGAAAACCGAGCGAGAGCGAGGGAAAGTTTTTGCATGGGCGGGATTGTGGAGAAAGTGTGCGGAGGGGGGAAGGCGACGAGGGAGGAATGCAACGAGGGAGAACAGGATTGGGCATTGATTATTGGTCGTTGGTCATCTGAAAACCTCCGTTGTGGCCGGTCTCCTGACCGAGTCACACGCTTTCGACCGCTGGTTTCCACTTCATCACTTACCGAATTACATACCAAGAAAACCCACATCATGGTCCGGCTGACCATTCGGGAGACATTCGGTCGCGGACGTGTCTCGGTCAGGAGACCGGACACAACGGACTTCGGGTTATCAAATGACCAATGACCAACGATCAATAATCAATGACCAATCCTGTTCCCCTTCCGCCTTCCGCCCCCTTATCTCACAATCACCCACCAAAGAGCCCTCACTTGGAAAGGAAACCGCATCATGCCTGGACGCAAATCTGAGAAGAAGCCCTCCCGTGCTGTTGGCCGTTCGAATTCTTCTAAAGCACTTCGTCGAGGGAGTTCGTCGGGAGGCAAGCCGGTCGCACGAGTGAAGTCATCGACGAACAAAGGAAAGCAGACGATCGGCGGCTATCTGATTCAGAGACTTCAGGACTACGGCGTCTCCGACGTCTTTGGCATTCCCGGCGACTTCGTGTTGCAGTTCTACGGCATGTTGACTGACAGTTCTTTGCGAGTCGTCGGGACGACTCGCGAAGACTGTGCGGGCTACGCTGCAGACGGTTACGCTCGAGTGCATGGGCTCGGAGCGGTCTGCGTCACGTACTGCGTTGGTGGCCTCAGCCTGTGTAATTCGATTGCAGGCGCTTATGCCGAGAAGTCGCCGGTCATCGTCATCAGTGGAGCACCGGGCGTTGAAGAACGTCGTTCCGATCCGCTGTTGCATCACCGCGTTCGCGACTTCAACACGCAGCGAGAAGTCTTTGAAAAGATCACCGTCGCCACCGCCTCACTTGATGATCCGCTGACCGCCTTTCGCGAAATCGATCGCTGTTTTGAAGCGGCGGTTCGATTTAAGCGACCGGTGTTCCTCGAACTTCCCCGTGATCGAGTTCGCGCCGAAGCACTGTTTCCTCATAAGCCCAGCATCGAAAAGCCGGTCAGTAACAAAGATGCTCTGCGCGAAGCCATTCATGAAGCGACTGAGGCGATCAACGCGGCGAAGCGGCCCGTCATCATTGCCGGTGTCGAGATTCATCGCTTCGGGCTTCAAGACGCCGTGCTCAAGCTCGCGGAAGCGAACGGCATTCCCATGTGCGCCACGCTGCTGGGGAAGTCGGTCGTCAGCGAAAAGCATCCGCTGTACCTCGGTGTCTACGAAGGGGCGATGGGGCGAGAAAGCGTGCGGCAGTTCGTGGAAGGAAGCGACTGCGTCATTTTGCTCGGGGCCTTCATGACCGACATCAACCTCGGCATTTACACGGCCAATCTCGATCCCGCGAAGTGCATCTATGCGACGAGCGAAAAGCTCCGCATCCGACATCACCACTTTCACGATGTCTTGCTGCACGACTTCTTGAAAGGGCTCGGCAAGGCGAATCTGAAACCGGCGAAGTGCGTGCTGCCGCGTGACCGCGAATTGGATGACGGCCCGTTTGTGCTCAAGCCCGATGCCAAGATGACCGTGCGACAACTCTTCCGTCGGATCAACGAATTGCTCGACGACACGATGGTGGTTGTGGCTGACGTGGGCGATTCGTTGTTCGCATCTGCGGATCTCACGATCCACAATCACACCGACTTCCTCAGCCCCGCGTACTACACGTCGATGGGCTTCGCGATCCCCGCGGCGCTTGGCGTGCAAGTTGCCAATCGAGATCGCCGCCCCATCGTGATCGTTGGCGATGGAGCGTTTCAGATGACCTGCCTCGAACTCTCAACGACGTTGAAGCTCGGTTTCAATCCGATCGTGCTCGTGCTCAATAACAAGGGCTACACGACCGAACGTTTCCTGCAAGAAGGCCCGTTCAATGACATCCCCACCTGGGACTATCACCGCTTGCCCGACCTCCTCGGCGGTGGCTGGGGCTTCGAAGTACACACCGAAGGCGAACTCGATCAAGCCCTCAAAGCGGCCCTCAACAACCAAGACAATTTTAGTCTGATCAACATCCACCTCGATCGCCACGACATCAGCCCGGCCCTCGAACGGCTGACGAAGCGGATGTCGAAATGTCTGTGATTCACGGTGGGCGAGTGATCCGGAGTTGGTGGTACCTCAACAAACTGGCGCAGTTGCTCCATGCCACGAACTGTCTGGCCGAGGCCGAATTGCCGTAGGACCGCCCTCTGGAGCGACCGAGCGACGAGCATGTCTCAACAACCCGATGCGTCAGCGAGGGCGAACGCATTCTCAATGCGATGAACTCGGAGTCCCGTGAATCGCTCGCCCTCGCTGACGCGTCGGGTTAGTTTTGAGACTGCTTCCGATGTCCTTTGCGATGCTTTGTGCTCTTTGCACCTTGGCGTTGAAAACTCCCAATCAAACGGCTCAGTGTGAGTGCTGAGCGATCATCGCGACGACCGCTCTTGTTCATGGAAGTCGGTCAGGTGTTTGGGTGGTGTTGCGGTTCGCAAAGCGTTGAGTACGGCGAGGAGGTCGATCACTTCCTGAGTGATGGCACCCGCAACTGGTGACAAGTGGCCGGTCGAAGCGAGGATCATCCCAATGATGCTGACCAACATTCCGCCCACCGCGCTTTGTAACGCGATGCGTCGCAGTCGCTGGCCGATGTGGAGTAGCTCGTCGACCTTGCTCAGCGAACTGTCGAGGATCACGGCGTGCGCGGCTTCCGACGTGATATCGCTGCTGCCACCGAAGGCGATGCCGACGGTGGCTGTCGTTAATGCTGGGGCGTCGTTGATGCCGTCGCCGACGAAGACGGTGTTGGCTCGTTGTGTCTCGTTACGGACGATGGCCAGCTTCTGTTCCGGCGACTGGCTGAAGTGAACTTCATGGATGCCGACCAGTTCCGCGAGGTAACGAACTTCCGATTCGCGGTCGCCGGATACGATCATCACTCGCTCGAAATGATGATTCGGTGCGAGGTGCTTCACGAACGACGCACCGTCTGGACGAGGTTGGTCACGAAAACGAAGTGTCACCGGAATTGTGTAGTCGATGATCGCGATGCATTCCATGCCAGCCGTCTGTGGCGGAAGTGCTGCTAATAGTTCCGCCTTGAGGAGGTTGTCTTGAGCCTCATTTCCTAAAGCTGGAACGATGAGCTTGCTCCGGCTAGTGATTCGCACATGCCGTCCGCCAACGATTCCGGTCAGACCTTGGCCGGGGAGTTCATGGACTTCGGAAGCGTCTTGTAATGCGATCCGACGATCGCGAGCGGAATTCAAAATCGCGGCTGCCAACGGATGCTTTGAGTATCGCTCAACGCTGCCGATCAATGACAACGCTTTCTCCTGAGTGATCGCGTCGCCGACGATCACCTCCGTCAACAACGGCTGGCCGTAGGTTAATGTGCCGGTCTTGTCGAAGATCGCCGTACGACAAGTTTCAATTCGCTCAAGGACTGCGGGATCGCGAATGATGATGCCTCGGCGAGCCGCCAACGAAATCGAACCGATGATCGCGACCGGGATGGCAATCAGTAACGGACACGGAGTTGCAACGACAAGCACCGCCAGAAAGCGATGGACTTCGCCGCTCAAGCCCCAGGCCACCAGCGCGATCGCAACTGCCAGCGGTGTGTAAAACGCGCCGAGATGATCGGCCAGTCGCCGCATTCGAGGACGTCGCTGCTCTGCCGCTCGCATGACGTGCATAATCTGAGCGTATCGCGAATCCCCTGCGATCTTGTCCGCTCGGATCGTCAACGCCGCTTCGCCATTCAACGCGCCAGAGATCACCGCAGAGCCTGACAGCTTCGGCATCAAGTACGGCTCGCCGGTGAGGAACGATTCGTCCATCGTCCCGTGCCCGTCGATGACAGTGCCGTCGACCGGACAGATCTCGTGCGGAAAGATCAGCAGCGTGTCGCCGATCACAACTTGGTCTACGGCGATGTCGTGAATCGTCTCATCCGACTTGCGATGCGCGAGCGTCGGCATCCGTCGAGCCAAAGCTTCGAGAACCGACGACGCGCTGCGCACGGCATACGCTTCAATCGCCTCACCGCCGGAGAGCATCAGCACAACCAGAGTGCCCGCGAGGTATTCTCCCAAAAAGATCGATGTGACGATCGAGATTCCGGCGAGCAAATCCGAGCCAAACTGACGATGCAACAGCTTCCAAGACAGCTCCGCCACCAACGGCAAGCCGCCGGCGACTAACCCAACGATCAACGGCCATTCGGCGCAAGTCAACGGCCCAAGTAATTCTGAACCGAGAGCCGTGAACCTGACGGCAAGATGCACCACGATTGCGATTGTTGCCAACAACGCAATCCATTTCTCGAAACGGTGTTCGTCGATTGGTGTCATCGATGTGGTAGCTGCGGTGTTATCGGTCATGTCGCCCTTTGGAGTGCGGTCTATGCAACGCTCAAGTAGCCCTGTCG
>CAIJTL010000658.1 GCA_903823545.1 uncultured Planctomycetaceae bacterium | reverse complement strand
TGCCGAGCGAATCCAACAGGCGATCGCATTGAATTCCGAGGCCGCGCCGTTTCACAACAACTTAGGAAACGTGTGGAAGGCTCAAGGAAATCTCGATGCAGCAATTGCCAGTTATCGCCGAGCGATTCAGCTTCAGCCGCACTTCGCTGACGCTCTCAACAATCTCGGAGTTGCTCTTCAAGAACATTCTGCAGACTTTGAGACAGCTCTCGCCTGTTACGCCGCCGCATTGCAGCAGCAACCGAACTTCGCCGAGGCGTTGAACAATCAAGGAACTGTGCTGCGCCGACTCGGACGACTCGATGAGGCGATCGCCAGCTACGAACGAGCAGTTCTGCTTCGTCCTGATTACTTCGATGCACTCAACAATCTCGGCGTCGCATGGACTGCAAAAGGCAGTTTGGATGAGGCTCATCACGCACTTGGCCGAGCACTGCAACTGCGGCCGAACTCCGCCAAGACGCTCATCAGCCTCGGCAATGTTTTCAAAGACCAAGGCCGCATCGCTGACGCGCTCGCGCACTTTCACCGAGCGTGGGAAGTTGAGCCACACAACGCGGATGCTCAAGACAATTATCTTTACACGCTCGTCTTCAGCCCTGACCACGATGCCGCAGCGATCTATGCCGAACATCAACGCTGGGTGGATCTCGTCACCCGAAGCGTCAGCGAGGGCGAGCGTTCCACCGACCCTCGTTTTCACGCTTTGCCAAAACAGAACGTCGATGTGCGTCCGCCCTCGCTGACGCTTCGGGTTACATCCGCAGACGTCAACATTCGACGTCTGCGAATCGGTTACGTCTCGCCCGATTTCCGCAGTCACGCAGAGTCGTTCTTCACGGTTCCGCTCTTTGAAAATCACGATCACGATCAGTTTGAAATCATCGCGTACTCGGACGTCACAGAGCCCGACATCGTGACCGAGCGATTGCGAGCGAGCACCGACCATTGGATCGAAACAGCCGCGCTAACGGATCAACAACTGGCCCAGCGAATTCGTGACGATCGCATTGATGTGCTGGTGGATCTGACATTGCACATGGCCAAGAACCGTCTTCGCATGTTCGCGTTGAAACCAGCTCCCGTGCAGGTCTGTTGGCTCGCGTATCAAGGAACGACCGGCCTGCCTCAAATGGATTTTCGTTTGTCTGACCCCCATCTAGACCCGCCCGGAATGTTCGACGAGTTCTACTCCGAGCGAACGATCCGACTGCCTGAAACATTCTGGTGTTACGACCCACTGATTGATTCGTCTCCCTCACTAACCCGACGCGTCAGCGAGGGCGAATACTGCAACGACCTTCAAAACCAGAGTATTTCGGAGTGTCCGCCCTCGCTGACGCTTCCAGTTAGTGAGCGTGCCGCTGACCCGCGTGGTCTCGTCAGTGATCTCCCCGCGTTGCGAAACGGTTTCGTCACCTTCGGAAGCTTGAACGCGTTCTGCAAAGTGAACCCACCTCTGCTGCGATTATGGGCCAGCGTCTTGCGAGCAGTTCCCAATTCGCGACTGAAGTTGCTCGCACCGGAAGGCTCACATCGCGAAACGACGTTATCGCTGTTTGAAACCGAGTGCGTTGCGCGCGAGCGGATTGTCCTCGTCAACAAGCGACCGCGAGCCGAGTATCTCGCGTACTTTCATGACATCGACATCAGCCTCGACACGTTGCCTTATGGCGGTCAGACCACGAGCCTCGATTCGTTTTGGATGGGAGTTCCCGTCATCTCAATGTTGGGGAACACGGCAGTCGGTCGCGCTGGTGCCAGTCAACTTCAAAACTTGGGCCTTCCGGAACTCATTGCCGAATCGCCCGAGCAATTCGTCGCAATCGCCGTCGCACTGGCAAAGGCCCCGCAACGGCTGATCGACTTGCGAAGCTCGTTGCGTCAACGACTTCTGAATTCACCGTTAATGGACGGTCCACGTTTCACTTGCCGTGTCGAGGAGGCGTTTCGGCAGATGGATATTTTGAGCCGGGCGACCGATTGTTGATTTCTAAAAACGACACGGGCTAGAGTCTTTGGGAATGGGAGCGCAATAACTCCCCGATTGAAGTAACCCGAAGCGTGAGTTTTGAAGTTGCGCATTTTCTATGAGATTTAGAGTGCCATGCGGTATTCCTTGGGTAACGCTGCATTAAGCAGGCGTTTGAGTTTTTCGATGCCACCGGAAGTTTTTAGGCGATCGGCGAGGTATTTCAGTTCTCGACC
>CAIJTL010000657.1 GCA_903823545.1 uncultured Planctomycetaceae bacterium | reverse complement strand
GACCGGCTCGTCACGCGGAGCGATGACGGCTACGTAAGAAGCTTCCAGAAAGCATCACATGTCGC
The DNA here is from genome assembly GCA_903823545.1 of uncultured Planctomycetaceae bacterium. Lineage (GTDB taxonomy): Bacteria > Planctomycetota > Planctomycetia > Planctomycetales > Planctomycetaceae > SXKJ01. The sequence continues at coordinate 5,654 of CAIJTL010000657.1, read as the reverse complement.
TCACTGTGTCACGGGAGTGAGCTTGGCTTGGCGAATATCCATGATGGCTGGGCCGGGCTTTTTGACCGGCTTGATTCGCAGTTCATAGCGGCCAGGTTTGTCGAGCGTCACTTCTCCCAGCGGTGTTGGGACGAACGCTTGAAAACCGCCGGTTTCTTTCACGATGTAGGTGAGGGCTTGTGGCTCGGCAGTGTCGCCAGAGCGAGCGACCTCAAAGCGAACTTCGCTCCCGCCGCTGCCGTTGCCGCAGCCGATGAGACCTTCTAACTGAAACTTGCCGGGCGTTGTCACAGTGAATTCCCACATGACCCAATCGTTTGGATTCACCCAAAAGCCGACCGTGTTCTTGTGCGGCAGCGGTTCGTATCGGAGCATCACTCCCCGAACGAAGCTTCGCATCGCGGGCATGACGATCTCACCGTTCTTGGCTTGCTGGTTGGGTGCGTAATCGGGATTCGGGGTTGGCATGAGTGCGCCGACGGACTTCCGCCAAGCGTCGAGCTTCTCAGCCAACTCTTTCACTCGAACGGGCTCTTGCTCGGCCAGATTGCGAGATTCGCCGACGTCTTTCGCGACATGAAACAATTCGCGACGCCCTTCTTCGTAGAACTCGATCAGCTTCCATTCGCCAGATCGGATCGCGGCACCTGGTCGGCTCCCTTGATTCGCGTAGTGCGGGTAATGCCAGAACAACGACTCGCGATCGATCGTGCCCGATTGCTTCAAAAGCGGAAGCAGACTAACGCCGTCGAACTTCGGTAACTCTTTCGTTTGCTCAAGCCCACATGCGGCGACCAGCGTTGGGAACAAGTCGATGCTGCAAACGGGAGTGTCATTCGTGCTGTTCGGCTTCACGCTGCCGGGCCACTTCACGATTAACGGCGTGCGGATGCCTCCTTCATAAAGCCAACCTTTACCCTCGCGCAGCGGGGCATTCGATGTCGCGGGGACCGTTTTCGAGCCCCCTTCGATCGTCGCCAGCCCACCGTTGTCCGAGGTGAAAACCACGATCGTGTTGTCGGTGAGTTTGAGTTCATCCAACTTCGCAACGATGCGACCGACCGATTCATCCAAGCTTTCGAGCATCGCGGCATACACCGGATTGTTTTGCTGACCGTGAAATGAGTTCGCTTCCGGATATTTCTTGACGATGTCCGGCTTCGCGGTCAGCGGCGTATGCGGCGAGAAGTGTGGCAAGTAAACGAAGAACGGCTTTTCGCGATGTTGCTCGATGAACTTCTCGGCTTCCGTCGTGAGCCGATCCGGCAGATATTCACCGGCGGGAGCCTCGCTCAGGCCGGGCATCTTCTTCCCATCCGCTTTGCCATACGGTGCGAAGTAACTCAGCGGCGTTCCGGCAGCGTCGCCGGCGATATTCACATCAAAACCTTGCCGAGTCGGCTCGAAGCCCTCGCCACCCAGATGCCATTTCCCAATGCTGGCCGAAGCATACCCGGCAGGCTTGAGCACCTCCGCAATCGTGACCGCCTCCAGAGGCAAGTGCTGACGCAACATCGGTCGATTCAGTTTGTGAGCCGGTTGATCGGGACGACCGGGGAGCCAGTCGGTGACTTGCCAACGCTGCGGATATTGGCCCGTCAGGATGGAAACTCGCGTTGGCGAACAGACCGGGCAGGCGGAATAAGAATGAGTGAATCGCATCCCCGCCGCTGCCAGCTTGTCGAGATTTGGAGTGCGATGAAACTTGCTGCCGTAGCAGCCAAGGTCCATCGCTCCGAGATCATCCGCAACGATCAAAACCACATTGGGTGGTCGCTCGGCCGCCGAGGCCGCATTCATCGGAACAGAAATGCCGAACAAGATTGTTGTCAGCAACGCCAGGAGTGACTTAACCGTTCTCGACATGAAGGGACTTTCAGAAAAAGAGATCTTCGTCATTTTGTGGAGCACGCGGTTCGCGTGCAGCAGGCTCAACAACAGATCCCGTGCGTCTCAGTTGTGCCCAGTCTCTTGACCGAGCCACACACATTTCGACCGCAGGTCTCCATTCGCTGCGGGCCAAGATATCCCACAACATCGTCCGATTGTCCATTCGGGAGACCTTCAGTCAGGCGGATGTGTCTCGGTCAGGAGACCTGACACAATACACAACCGGGAGGAAACGGCAGCGAATCAAGATTAGGCAGCGAATGGGGACCGCATTATTCGCTGCCTATTTTGATTCGCTGTCTTCTTCTTGGGGCGGCGTTTGGCAGCAACCTAAAAGCGGTGTTTTCTCGCTCAGAAGTCCAATTGGCAGCGATCTTGGTTCCGCAGTACAACCCCCTCCGACCTGGGCAGTGCTGCCGTTCCGGAGGTGCAGCGCGGCTCAAGTTGAGTGTGGTCACGACCTGTTTCCAATGGTCGTGGTCCGCAGTTTTTCTCGAAGGAGCATCCTCGTGTTCGCGGTCGATCATCTTTTTCACATGGTTAAAGGGGGCGGTCGCCCGATTGCCTCCCGGTTGTCTCGTTGGAGGGCGATGGCGAACTCGATCCTGCGCAAGGTCGATGAGTTGTCGAAGCTGAATGACCGCGAGCTGATGGAAGCGGGCCTAGAAATTCGCTGGCGAGCCAAGGCCGGTATTCCGCTCGCCAAGCTGATGCCAGAAGCCTACGCGCTGGTGACAGAAGCTTCGTCACGCACGACCGGAATGAAGCACTATCCGGTGCAAATCATGTCGGGCATCGGCCTCTTCGAAGGAGGCATCGCGGAGATGCAGACCGGCGAAGGAAAAACGCTGACCGCTGTGTTGCCAACATTTCTACGAGCACTTCCCGGCAAGGGCTATCACGTCATTACCGTCAACGATTACCTCGCCAAACGCGACGCCGAATTGATGAGCCCGATTTACGCGGCTCTCGGCATGTCGGTCGGTTGCGTTACGTCGCCCGACGAGACCGACGCACGTCGTCAGGCTTACGCTCAAGACATCACTTACGGGACGGCGAAAGAATTCGGCTTTGATTACTTACGTGATCGGCTGCGGCTCGGCGTCGGTGCTCAGGACAAGCGAAAGCCGAGCGTTTTCACAACGCGCGGTCCAGCAGCCGGAGACGGCGGCGAGCAGCCGGTTCAACGCGGACATTACGGCGTGCTCATCGACGAGGCAGACAGCATCCTCATCGACGAGGCGCGAACTCCGTTGATCATCGGACTCACGCTTCCCAACGATGCGGCAACCGTCAGTCTCATGCGTTGGTGTCAGCGAGCGATCTCGCATCTCGAACCCAACAACGATTTCGTCTACGAACCGCAACGACGTTCGGCCTATTTGACTGATGTCGGTTGTCGTAAGGTGCTGCTGCTCGCCAAGCCCGCGTTGATCGACGCCGTCGATACCGAGCGGATCTACAAACACGTCGAACAATCGCTGACAGCGCGGTTCGCGTTCATTCGCGATAAGGACTACGTCATCGTCAACAACGAAGTGAAGATCGTTGACGAAGGGACGGGCCGCGTGATGGATGGCCGCAAGTGGCAAGACGGTTTGCATCAAGCGATCGAAGCGAAAGAGCTTGTCCCAATCACTGCCGCATCTGGTGAAGCGGCACGTATCACCGTGCAGAGCTACTTCCGCCTCTACAACCACATCAGCGGTATGACCGGCACCGGCATCCAATCGGCTCGCGAGATCAAAAAGACTTACGGACTGATCGTCACGCCAATTCCGACCAATAAGCCCTGTATCCGAGTCGGTCATCCGACGCGCGTCTTCGCCACGCAAGAAGCCAAACGCGACGCGATTATCAAAAGTATCAAAGAGATCATCGCCGCCGGACGCGCAATCCTCGTTGGTACGCCGTCGGTCGAAGCATCAGAAGCATTAGGAAAACTCTTCGACCAAGAAGGAATACATCACGAGACATTGAACGCTCACTTCCACGAGCAAGAAGCTGACATCATCTCTCGCGCGGGCGTCCCCGGCAAAGTGACCGTCGCGACGAACATGGCCGGTCGCGGTACCGACATCAAGCTCGAAGAAAAGCTGATCGAGAACGGCGGCCTGCACGTCATCGCGACTGAAATGCACAGCTCCGCACGCATCGACCGGCAGTTGATCGGTCGCGCCGCTCGACAGGGCGACCCCGGCAGTTATCAATTCTTTCTTTCGCTCGAAGACGAATTACTGCGTTGCCTCGAACCCGAAGAACAAGACGCTTATCGCCGACAAGCTCGCCCCGATGCGAACGGCGAACTCGGTTCCACTTGGATTAGCTTCTTTAAGAAGACCCAAAAATTCTTGGAGAAGACTCACTACCGCCAGCGCAAAGACTTGCTCAAGGGCGAACGCCAACGCATGGACCAATACAAGCACATGGGGCTTGATCCGTGCTTGGAATTGACGGAATAGCGAGTATTGCAGGGATGTGACTCGGTGGAAGAAACAACGCGTTTGAGGAGGGCGGCATTCGTCGTTGATTATTGATCGTTGGTCATTTTTGTTTTCCGAATGACCAATGATCAATCTCTGCCGTTTCCTCTCACAAGTATTCCGATAGCCCGCGTCGCTCCAATTCCGCGATCAACTGCCGCATCGCAGATTCATCGTGCTTATCAGCGACGAGTGTTGCCGTTGGCGTATGGACGATGATCAGGTCGTGAACTCCATAGGTCGCGATCAAATGCTCGCTTGATGTCGCCACAACACAGCCGTTCGTGTTGACGCCGCAAAACTTTCCATCGACCGTGTTCTCAGCCCCGTCATGAGGCAGTAGTCGAGTCAGTGCTTGCCAACTGCCGACGTCGTCCCATTCGAAAGTCGCAGGAAGAACGCAGACGTCAGCAGCCTTTTCCAACACGGCGTAATCGATCGAGATCGAAGGCATTCGGGGAAATTCAGCATTCAATGCATCGGCCCATTGCGGAGTGCCGATCGCAGGCCGCAACGCATTCAATCGAGAGGCAACATCGGGCGCGTATTGCTCGATCGCCTGCAAAATGGTCGCCGCTCGCCAAACGAAAATGCCACAATTCCAGAAGTATTCGCCCGATGCCAAATAGTCCGCCGCAGTTGTCGAATCGGGCTTCTCACGGAATTCGGCGACATGAAATGCTGAAGAGCGATCGTCTGACGCGAGCCTCTCGCCACGATGGATGTAACCAAATCCTGTCGCCGGATACGTCGGCGGGACTCCGAACAAGACCAGCCGATTCGGAGACTGCTCGATAAGTCCAACCGCCCGTTGAATGGCCGCTTGAAACTCAGCCGCAGGCCGAATGACGTGATCCGAGGGCATGACCAACATCACGCCGTCGGGATCGCTCGCGTGAATCATCAAGGCCGCGAGTCCGATGCACGGAGCCGTGTTCCGTCCGCACGGTTCGACGATGACACGCGATGTCGCGACGTCGTTCAATTGTCGCCCCGCTTCTTCGGCATGATCGCGGCCGGTCACAATCCAGGTTTGCTCAGCAGAGATGAGCGGCCGACATCGTTCCGCAGTTTCTTGCAGCAGAGTGCGATCGCTGCCGAACTTCAAAAACTGTTTCGGAAGTCGTCGCCGACTCCTCGGCCAAAACCGAGTGCCGCTGCCGCCAGCCATGATCACAGAATGCAACATCGAGTGAGACTTTCCAAGAGGAGGTTTCACACTAGCCTGACGCGCAAGCGAGGGACGTTCGCCAGCACCCTCGCTTGCGCGTCGGGCTAGTG
>CAIJTL010000656.1 GCA_903823545.1 uncultured Planctomycetaceae bacterium | reverse complement strand
TTTGTCGTCGCCTTTGGCTCCTTCAGGCTTATCAGACTTTTCGTCTGCGGCGGGCGTCTCTTCCTTGGAGTCCTTCTTTTCTTCAGCCTGTTTCTCGTTGTCCTTCTTGTCTGAGGCCGGCTTCTCTGATTTCTTTTCGCCTTTCTTCTTGTCATCGCCATCCGATTTTAAATCGGCGGGCGCTTCAACTCCCGGAGGAGGCTCTGGCTTAACCGGCTCGGTCGGTGGCTCGCCCAAAAGTTTTTCATCGAATTCAGCTCGCACGAACAAGTAGCGACTCTTTTTCTGATTCTCCGCCTTGTCCTTGCCACTCTTTTTCTTGGCCGCTTCTCCCTCTTTAGGCTCTTCCTTGCTGCCGGTTTCAATCTCCTCTTCTGTTCCGCTGAAGACACTTCCGAAGGTCAGGCGGTAAACGATGCCATCTTTTGTGGAAGAGGTCAGCTCACCTTCACGGGAGACGATCTGTCGCTCACCAGCATCATCTTTGCCGAGGAAGAAGCCCTTTTCACGGAGATTGCTCTGTACGAACTCGACGACTTCACCACGAATCTGTGGATTAGCGGCTAGTTCCTTGGGAAGCTGAATCTTGAGGTCAGCATTGAGAACCGGTTGGCCCTTGAAGGCTGGCTTAGGACGGACGCCGACCAAACGTAGGTCACTGAGCGTCGTCACCATCGTGTTGATTTCTTCTGTTTTCAACTCTTCTGTCGCCTCATTGACTCCCGCCAGCTTCCAAGGATCGGCCGATTTTTCGCGATCGAGTTCAACGACTTCGACCCCTTCCAATTCATCCTGGTCGTTGTACTTGGGTTGCGATGCTCGGAGCTTGACCAAGTCCGTTCCGTTGAGTTTGAGCAGATTCGTTTCCGCCCAGTCTGCGAATTTAGTGGAGACATCGAACTTCATCGCGATCACATAGACATTCTTTTCATCTGCCTTACGCACATAGCGTTTGTCTTCGCTCCCCTCGACCTTCTTGCCAATGATGAAGTCAGCAAGCGCTGTATCACCCGTTTCAAGCAGAGTGATACGAGTGCCGCGGCCTTTGAGGATCGTGTTCTTCTCATCAAGCGGATCAATCACACCAAAGCGTTCGTAGTCGGTCTCACGGCGAGTGACCAAAGATCCTCGCTTCAAGCTAATCACTGAAGAGGCGGCCTTGGCGAGTTGGTCCTTACCATCAGCGGGGTAGTCATTGTGCGACTTAATCCGCCAGCCGTCTTTGTTGACGACCGTAAAGTCCTTCGCGATGGCGGTTTCCTCATCAAACGTGATGACTCGAATAGCCGATGCCTTTGATGGATCAGTGAATTCCGGGAAAAAGTCTTTGCCGAATTCACCGTGCTCAGCGAGCTTTTTGGGCTTCGTGAATTCACTCGCCGTGAAAGCGAGGCCCGTCGAAACAATGGCAGCGACGACAAAGACAAGAGTACGTTGCAGAGAGTTCATAGCAGTTCTCCGTCGAAAGGACGGTCATCAATCTAAGTGGGTTAAACGAATTCTGGTCAACGTCTGCGGGACAATCATTAGCGTTTCACGAGGCGATCCGCCTCGACATTGCGATACTCGGCATTGATGCGAGCGGACAGCACAATGATGCCCAGCACGATTGCCGGGATCGGCGGAATGAAGATCGCCCACCAACGCATTCGGTCTTCGTAGGCTCGCATCTTTTGCTGTGTGGCGATTGAAATTCGCTCGATCTTCTGATTCTTTTCTTGCTCGATGTTGGCTTGCACAACGTTGAGCTTGCGCTGCTCAGACTCACGAGCAATCTCGATCTTCTGACGACGTTGAGCCGGAGTAATCGACGTGTCGTTTTCAATTTGTTCGATAATCTTTTTCAGGCGTTCTTGCGCCTTTCCGAGTTGCTCGACCGCATCACCTTCGGCATTACCACGCTCTTTGACTTGCTCCTTACGGAACTCATCCGCGACCTGTTGCATCGCCGTCAACGTGCGGAGTTGAGCGCGTCGTTTGCGGAGGTCGATGTAGGATTTTTCGCCAGCTAAGAGGTCAACACAGTTGAGAGCAAACTTCACGTTGTCGATCCGCAGGTTTTGGAATTGCTGCTGGAATTCAAGGTTGAAAAGTTGGTTGCTGATCAGGTCTGTGTCGGCGACGAAAATGACGTTGATCCCTTTTTGCTCCTTCTCCTTCGAGCCTTTGCTAGTGATGTGCGCGGCCACCGTGTAGGAGTCATCAGAAACCTTTCGCCGAGGGTTCTGGTTGATCTCGATTCCCTGCCCAAACTGACCGCCGGGC
>CAIJTL010000655.1 GCA_903823545.1 uncultured Planctomycetaceae bacterium | reverse complement strand
GCAAACAAGTGAAGGATCACCTCACGAAGTCGCAGAGAGCGATTCAACAAGTGAGTCTGATAAAAACCGAGTCGGGCTTGCATCCCGACGACGATCGCCGCATCCGTTACTTCCGAGCGATTGGCGAAGCGTCCAAAAATCCCCATCCGACGGAAGCCGATCTGGCGCGCATTCGCCGTTACGAGTTCCCGTTTGATCCGCTTGTGAGCCCGTTCCTACATCAAGAAGTCATTGAACTGACTCAGCGATGCGATGGCCGAGATGTGAACTTGGAACTGCGACATCGACTGGCGGCCATTTACTTTTCGACGAATGCCGACCGCTCGATTCGCAACGTGACCGACGCGTTGCTGTTCGTAGCCTCAACGTCCGATGCGATTCCGGATCAGGTGGAACGTTATGACCACCTCAACTCGCTGATGCAGATGCTTTCAACTCGTTGGTCAGCTCGTGGAACATTCAGTCCCACAACTTCGCGAGTTGCCCTCAACGACATCGAACGAAGCATCGCCGCAATGGAAGCGGCATTCGCCACGATTGACGCAATCGCCAGCGAGGGAGCGATTCCTTCCGCAGACTGGACCGCTCGTCGCCAATTCATGGACCGCCGCCTCGTCCGCCCGCTACGAACCTATCGCGGCGAAGTGATGCAGCACTACGTGAAGAACGAACGGACCAAGGAGGCTGCTGCTAATGTCCAAGGTTCGAGTTCCAATGACCAATGAAATTCGGCTCTCCGCCACTCGTGTTGCAAGTTGTGTGAAGTGAGCGGCAAGACGCTAGCCTCCGGTGATTTTCGGCAGACCCTCGGCTAGCGCCTTGCCGCGCAACTGTGTTGGTCAACAGGAATGGCGGAGAGCCCTTCAGTGTCTCCGTGGTGATTCTGCTCTCCCGCCGTCGCTCAATCGAGGCCGTTTCATGCGCCGACTTCTTGCTTCGTTTCTCTGCCTGATCGCGTTAGGCGCGGATGCCGCGCCCGCTCCGTATGACTTGGTTATCCGGAACGGTCGGATCGTCGATGGTTCAGGCAATCCGTGGGTTCACGGCGATGTCGCCGTGCGAGGTGATCGGATCGTTGCTGTTGGGCGAATTCCTGCAGGACCAACGAAGCGCGAGATCGACGCCAAGGGACTGGTCGTCGCGCCGGGATTTATCGACATCCATTCGCATTCCGATTTTGTGCTCTTCGAAGATGGAGATGCTCAGAGCAAAATCCGTCAGGGAGTCACGACTGATGTGCTCGGCGAAGGGAATTCGCCTGGACCATTCCTCAATCAGTTATCGCCAAGAGAAGTGAAGATCAAAGGTGAAAGCGTCTCATTGAAGACGATGAAAGATTACTTCGATGCGATCGACAACGCGGGCGTGTCGATCAACGTTGCGTCGTATGTGGGACTCGGCCAAGTGTGGGAATGTGTGATGGGACGCTCGCATCGCCGACCAACATCTGAAGAGTTCGCGGAGATGAAAAAGCTGGTCGCTCAAGCGATGCAAGACGGAGCATTTGGCCTATCGAGCATGATGATGATGCCTCCCGGTTCGTTGGCCACGGCGGATGAAGTCGTCGAACTCTGCCGAGTCGTCCGCGATCATGGCGGGCTGTTTTCGTCACACATTCGCAACGAGGGCTTGGGCGTTTTCGATTCGGTGCGAGAAACGATTTCGATAGGCGAACGAGCCGGAGTCCCGGTTGACATCATCCATCTGAAAATCGCCGACCAGAAGTTTTGGCAGCGGATGCCCGAAGTGCTCGCGTTGATTGAGTCTGCTCGGCAACGTGGCGTCGACGTCCAAGCGAACGTCTATCCTTACACACGCGGCAACAACGATCTCGCCAGCATCATGCCACCGTGGGCTCATGAAGGTGGACCACAGAAGCTCGTCGAGCGACTCAAAGACCCCGCCCAGCGAACGAAGCTCAAACACGACATCGAGGCTGGTATCGAAGGCTGGTACAACCACTACACCGCCGTCGGTCGCGACTGGAGCCGCATGTTGGTCAGCGCGAACAATCGCTATCGCGGCCTGACCATGGACCGCGTGATCGCTCAACGGAGCGAAGGTCGCACGCCGCCGCCTGATCCGCTCGATGTGTTGATCGAGATCCTGATCGAAGAACGCGGCTCGGTCAGCACGGTCTTTGCCCATCACACAGAAGAAGACATGAACGTCGCGCTGAAACAACCGTGGTGCTCGGTTGGCTCGGATGGTTCCGCATTCGCGACCAGCGGCCCGCTTCGCCGAGGCAACCCGCACCCTCGCAACTTCGGCACCTTCCCGCGAGTCCTCGGCGTCTATGTCCGCGAACTGAAACTGCTGACGCTCGAAGAGGCTGTCCGAAAAATGACGTCACTCAACGCGGCAAAACTCGGCCTACATGATCGAGGCCGCTTGCAAGCCGGAGCATTCGCCGACATCACTCTATTTGCCCCCGATCGAGTCCTCGACAAAGCGACCTACACCGACCCGTTCCAAGACAACGTCGGCATCGAATACGTCATCGTCAACGGCACCCTCGTGCTCGACCACGACCGCCACACCGCCGCGCGTCCCGGTCGCGCTCTTCGCCATCAGCCGTGAGCTGTCCTGCGTTCGATTCTGCGGGAGCAGTCACAAACCGCTTCTGCCAATTCGTGGTGACGGTGTGCAACAAAAGGTGCCAGACAATCTCGTTAGCCAACTCATGAACTTCGACAAATCGCCGTCTCGTCGCGCCCACAGCACCCAGTGCCAGCGATTCGGCATCAAGCAACGGTTTCTTCCCCGCCAACGAGAGTCACTCAGCAGTACTGGTGCGATTGCCCTGTGGATTCCAACACGCTCATCCACAGGTCGCCGTTCGGGTCAACGCAGTAACGTTCGCGGATCGTCAGCGGCATCGGGACATGCACGAAGCGGCTGTTCCAGCGACCGACAACCATTTCGGTGCGGCCGCTCATGGCGGCATGGGCCGCCGCGCGGGCCAGGCGATTGCTGTAGACGCTGTCGTACGCGTTGGCCGGAACGCTGCGGATGTCGTAGCTCGGGTCAATGTACTTGAGATTCAGCTCGATCGCTTCGGCCTTAAAATACTCTTGGATGCGATGCTTGAGGAAGCCGCCGATCTCATGCAACTTGGCGTTGCCGGACGCATCGTGGCTCGACGAACCCTCCATCAGATGCTGCCCGGCTCCTTCCGCGACGACGACGACGGCGTGATGACGCTCCATGATCCGCTTGCGCAGGCTGCTGAGAAATCCTTGCGGGCCGTCCAACTGAAACGGGACTTCGGGAATCAGGACGAAGTTGGCATCGTTACCGGCGAGCGACGCGTAACAAGCGATGAAGCCCGAATGCCGGCCCATCAGCTTCACAAGACCGACGCCGTTGGGAGACGCTTTGGCTTCCGCGTGAGCGTTGCGAATCGACCGCGTCGCTTCCGAGAACGCCGTCTGAAAGCCGAAGCTCTGATCGATATACATGATGTCGTTGTCGATCGTCTTGGGGATGCCGACGACCGCGATCTTCAAGCCTCGCTCTGCCAGAGTCTCGCAGATCTTCATGGCTCCCCGAATCGTGCCGTCGCCGCCGATCACGAACAGGATGTTGATGCTCATTCGCTCCAGACAATCGACGATCTCGTCCGGATCTTGATTGCCGCGCGACGTGCCCAGCACTGTCCCTCCTTTTTCATTGATGGCACTGACAAAGCTCGGAGTCAGTTCCAGCACGGGGTGGCCATGTTGCGCCGCGAAACCGCGAAAGCCGTGACAAAAACCAAACACCTTTCGCACGCCGTAACCGTAGTTGAGCGTCAGCGTCAGGCCACGAATCACGTCGTTCAATCCAGGACACAAGCCGCCGCAGGTGACAATGCCGGCGCGGGTCTTCGACGGATCAAAGAAAATCTTCTTGCGTGGCCCGGCGGGCTCAAACGTTGGTGGATCGACACCTTCGGCCTGTCGGATTTGGAACGCCGAAAGCGTGCTGTCGAACAACACGCCGTCCGTCTCTTCGACGTAATGCAGACTGGGAGCGCGGCGTTCCAGCATCGCGGCCATTGGCGATGCGACACGGCATGCCCCCAGCGTTTTCACCGCCAGAAGTTCTTGTTGGATCATTCCCAGCCCCATCGAGTCACCGCGCGCGGCGGAGTTCGTCCGTGCTGGGCCAAACAGGCAAGTCGTGTGCCGGGCCAGTTTTCTTGAATTTCGCCGCCGTTCTGATCCGCAACCGACATTGAGTGCGGCAACGTCAGGCAATCACTGCGTGCGAAATCATCAGAAGGCCCTTTGGCCAACGAACCTTTGGCCCCATTTTGGGTTCGTCGCGGCGTGTCCAACGCGAAAAATATGCCTAAACTGCCGCGGTTCGTCGAACTTTTCTCGTCCGAGGCTGACTCCTCCGAAAGATGAGTCCTGTTCGGCACACGGTGTGAGTGAGAGAACATCTAAAGTGGGGCATTTGCTCCGCAACTCCCCGCCGAGTCGCGGAGCGACTCGGCCGAATCTCTGAAGCCTGCCGAACATCTTCATCAAGGTCCACACACCGAAAGCGCTCTGAATTCATGGTCAACAACGATCAGCTCCGCCGCGACGTCCGTCTTTTGGGAGACATGTTGGGTGAAATCATCACCGAAGATTCCGGAGACGAGGCCGTTCAACTGGTCACGGAGATTCGGCATTTGGCTCGCGACCGCCGAGCGAACGTCCCAGGTGCCGAGGCGGAATTGTCCAAACGGATCACCGCGCTCAGCGAGGATCAAGCCCGCTTAGTCGCTCGGTCGCTGAGCATCTTCTTCGATCTGGCGAATCTCGCCGAGGACCGGCAGCGAGTTCGCGTGCTGCGGCAGCGCGAGCAAGAAAAGCATCCCGCTCCGATCAGCGAATCGATCGGAGCGTCGATCCAGCAATTGAAAGCCGCCGGTTTGAACGCCGAGCAAGTTCAACAGGCATTGGAAAAGCTCGACGTCGAACTGGTCTTCACCGCTCATCCGAGCGAAGCCAAGCGGCGTTCGATTCGGGCGAAACTGCGGCGCATGCGGCAGTGCCTGCAAGATCTCGATCGCACCGACTTCTTGCCGCGCGAACGAACCGCCGTGATGACTCGCTTGCGAGCCGACTTGACTGTTCTTTGGCAAACCGAATTCCTGCGACCGATGCGGCCGAGTGTTCTGGAGGAAGTCGAACGGGGGCTGTCGATCATGCCTCGGCTGTGGGAGGTTGTCCCGGCGATTTACCTCTCGTTGCGACAGGCACTCGCTCGTGAGTTTCCCGATCATGAATTCAAGCTGCCGAGGTTCCTTCGATTCGGATCGTGGATGGGCGGCGATCGCGACGGTCATCCCGACGTGACTTGGGACATCACCGAACGAACGCTCGTCTGGCTGCGAGACACGGCGATCGACCGGCATCTCGAATGGTGCAAAAAGCTGTACGACTTTTTGTCGGTGTCGGCCCGCAACGTGTTGACCGATGATGATCTCGCGAAGGCGGTCGTCGAGGCCGAGCAACGCTGGCCACAATTCGCGGCGACGCTCAGTCGAGTCGCTCCTCACGAGGTCTATCGCCGCTGGATTAAGCTCATCGAATGGCGATTGCGGCAATCGCGATGTGCGGTGATGGCCGAACCGATGCTCGATGGAGCTTATCAAGACGGCCAAGAACTCGAACACGACGTCGAGGCGATGATCGTCGGATTGAAGGGACGTCACGGTCAATCGGCTTTGGCGATGGAGGCTCAACGCTGGTTCGATTTGACCCGCGTGTTTGGTCTGAATCTCACGCGGCTCGATGTGCGTCAGGACGCGACTCGATACCGCGAGGTCATGACCGAATTGCTCCGGCTTAGCGGCGAGTGCCCCGACTTTGGATCGCTCGACGAACCGCAGCGCCAGGCGGTGCTCGTGAAAACGATGGGAGTCGCGAAGCCGCTCGATGAAGAACGACTCGCGCCTTTGACTCGCGACACGCTCCGATTGTTTCGGATGTTGCGAGTCGCCATCGAACGCTTTGGTCCCGATTGCCTGGGTGGTCATGTCGTGAGCATGACTCGCTGGCCATCGGATTTGCTCACGGTCTTGTGGCTGTGGCGACGCGCTTGTGCCGAACCTCGCACCGATTCGCCGCCTCCGCTGCATGCACTGCGAATCGTCCCGTTGTTCGAGAAGATCGGCGACTTGCGAGCGGCACCAGAAGTCATGGCCGAGATCCTCGATCAGCCGTTCTACGCTGAGCATCTCCGAGCGCAAGGCAACCGGCAAATCGTGATGGTCGGATACTCGGACAGCACCAAGGACGGCGGTTATCTCGCGGCCTGCTGGGGACTCGATCGAGCCCAAGACGCGCTGCACAAGACCGCCGCCGCTCGCGATGTCCGACTGACGTTCTTTCACGGCCGAGG
>CAIJTL010000654.1 GCA_903823545.1 uncultured Planctomycetaceae bacterium | reverse complement strand
GAGGATTCTGGCTGTGCGGATCGTAGGCGAGTCATGAGGGCGTTGGGCCTGTGACGAAATGGGAGGAGTGTCGCTGGAAAATCTGGGTAGTGGGTCAGTTTCGCTCGTAGTGACCGCATTTATGCGGTTGAATCATCGACCCGATGAATCGGGTCACTACAAACTGAACCAGTACCAAAATCTGCGTGCCAGTTATCAGCACAACCGGAGCAAAGTATGTACGAGCGGTATTGGGGACTGAATGGCTCACCGTTTCAAGGGACGAACGATTTGCGTTGGTTCATTGAGACGACCGCTCATGAAGAGGCATTGGCTCGATTGAACTTTCTGGTGGATAAGCGCCGCCATTTTGGATTGCTGCGTGGACCTGCCGGAACCGGCAAGACGCTCGTCATGCAGGCTGCTCGTCGCGACGCCATTCAGCGAGGTCGTGAGGTTGCCAGCGTCGATCTATTCGGACTCGACTCGCACGAAATGCTCTGGCAGTTGGCGGTCGCACTCCGATTATCGCCACACGCAAATTGTTCGCGTTGGTGGTTGTGGCAGGCGGTCACCGATCATCTGCAAGCGTTGAGTTCTGCGAACTTACCGCAGGTGCTGCTCTGCGATCACCTCGAACGAGCGGAGTCGGATTGCCTTTCGGTGCTGGAACGACTGTTGCACGTCGAAGCCGCTCAAAACGGATGTTTGACGATCTTGGCTGCGGCGAGAGATGCGTTTGAAGAGGACGTGTTTCCTGAATTGTTCGAGCAGTCTGATCTACGGATCGAATTACCGTTGCTCGATCGATTGGAGACATCTCAATTCGTGCGAGGACTGTTGCATCAAGCTGCTTGCCCTCGAGAGGTCTTCAAGCCCGACGCGATCAAGACTCTGTTTGAGCTGACTCACGGAGAACCACGCGCGATCGCTCGATTGTGTGACGTGGCGTTAGCGGCCGGCGAACATCAGGAATTGAGCCACATCGACGAATACGCGATTCGAGCGGCTGCTGGCGAAGTTCCAAACGCACGTCGGACACGCTCGCCACGATACGAGTTCGCAGACGCGGTGCGGTAGTCGATGTTTTGCGTAGCTCAGTTGCTCCGCAACTGAGTTTTCCAATGCGTCCACGAACGTCAAAGGGAGTGACGATGGAGTCAAATGACGTACGGAATGCGAGTCGCGGAGCGACTCGCCTACGATTCTGAGGCTGCACCTTGCGAGGGGCTTGTCATGACCAAGCCAAATTTTTGTAGTTTGGCCAAGCATTCGTCTCGTTCGCGGCTGCGAGTTAGCTCGCGCCATGACGGGTCTTGAACCGTCATGAAATCCTCGACCGATAATGGCGGGACTCGATTGTTTTCGGCGGCGAATTGCGTCAGGCGTTGGATGCAGCCGACTTCCAATCGCGATAGCCCAGAACCTTGAAGGCGATAATCCTCGAACGCCTCCCACACGGCGGGGAACAAAGGCTGCACGATCTGACGACCGATCGCGGTCGCATACTCGCGAATCTCTAACTGTGCGTGTGAGTCCATGCGAAGCGCGAGGAAGTGCAGCAGGTTGTGTAGATCGACTTTCCAATAAGCTTCCGTGTACGTCGCGAGCGGCAAGTCTTTGCGAGCCTGTTCGCGAGCAACTCCCGCATCGAGCCGTTCCTGATAAACGCGCCGCGAGAGGTCTTGCAGTTCACGTTCTGAGGCGGTGAGCTTTTCGCCGAGTTCCGTCGGCAACAATTCGTCGCTTCCTTGCCGATTGTTGGTCGCCTGCGAACGCCATTGATCGACCGGCGTCGTCTGGGCCGAGTCGATCGCGATCGAATACCGCGTGCTGTACTCGTTCACATTCGCCATGCGGTGCCGAATCCACTGCCGCCAGCAGTCCATCGGGACGCGAACGAGGAACTTCAACTCCGCCATTTCGAACGGCGTGGTGTGTCGATGTCTCAGCAAATATCGAATGAGCGTTCGATCGTCGGACGGCTTCTTCGTCCCTTCGCCGTAACTCACGCGAGCCGCCTGCACGACTGAGCTATCTTCTCCCATCACGTCCACGAGGCAGACAAAACCGTCGTCCAAAACCGGTATTTTCTTCCAACGGAGTTCGTTAACGAGAGCCTGTCGATCAGCGTCGACACCAGTGTTTTCAACAGTTTCGGACATGACGAGCCGGACGGTTCGAGGGAGTTTCTGGAAAAGAGGGCGGAATTTAGACCGCTCGCTAGACAAAATCCACGACCTGCGGCATCTATGGTTTGTACCGCGACGAAATCAACGTGGAATCAGGCGAAACGATTAGCTTGTTGCCATTAG
>CAIJTL010000653.1 GCA_903823545.1 uncultured Planctomycetaceae bacterium | reverse complement strand
GGCGGATTCATTTTTCCGCGATGGGTCGAGGCGAAGTTTCCACAAGATCCGGTCATCCATGTCGCTGAATTGGACCCTGCTGTGAAAGCGGCAGTTCAAACTCAAATGGGATTGCCCGCTGATGGTGACACGCGAGTCGTGACGACAATCGGCGACGCGCGTAACTTCGTGGATGACCGAGTGCGAGCTAACGAAGCGGCCAAAAAACGGGGCGAGAAGCCAATTCTCTACGACTTCGTTTACGGCGATGCGTTCAACGATTTCAGCGTCCCTTGGCACCTCACGACGAAAGAATTCTCAGAGAAGATCGCTAGGTTGGTGCATCCGACGGAAGGGATTTATCAAGTCAACTTGATCGACATTTACCCGCGCACGGTCTTTCCTGCGAAGGACTCCTCGGCCGTGGTAGAGGGTGGAATTCCTGAAACGCTCAGCCGCGCTCTTTTCGACAAACGCGATTGGCAAAACGCGCCGAAGCCATTTGCTGGATTGGAAATCAAATCGCTTGCGGAGAACGCCGGATATCGGTTGTCAGTACGAGGAGTCATGTCCAATCCGCTTCGCGACCAGTTGTTAAAGCTGGGCGAAAGTCACATAGGATTCGTGGATGCGATTCAGCAACTACACCGCGAATCACGCAAGGCTCAGACGGGGCGGTTTCTTGGTGCCTATGTCAACACCATCTCGCGAGTCTTCCCGAACGTGTATCTCTTCAGCAGCGAGAGTGATTCGCCGCACGATAGTCGCGACACGTTTGTGATTGTCGCCTCAAAAAAGCATTTGGACTTGTCTGACCTTTCGCAAAACAGTGGTCACTGGCAAGGAGCGCCGTTCGCGAGCTTAGAAACCGATAGCAAAGGCAAACTCATCGCGTCTGGCCAAATGAACGAAGTTTTGGCCAACGCACACGGAATAGTGCTCACTGACGACTTCGCTCCCGTAGACAATTTACTGAGCACTGTCTTTGATGCCCGGTAACTCTGTGGTGGCCCTGTCGATCCGCGACTGGAATGCCATGCCTTCGAGCAACGTTGACGAGGCAACTGGCTCTGCTTTCCCGGAGCGACAAGGCTTACGGACCGAAGAATAACAACCGTTTTCAGCGATCACTCTGTCACGAACTACACACAGATCATGGCGATTCAATTCAACTGCCCTTATTGCACAGCGACGATTCAAGTTCCCGATAGCGCAGCGGGGAAGAAGGGAACTTGTCCGCAGTGTCAGACAAAGCTCGTGGTTCCAACTCCCAAACTGAGTGCGAAAGGAAATAGCCCTGCGCAACCTCCTGTCGCATCGCCTCCTCAGTTCGCACCGCCACAGCCGTTTCCTCCACCGATGCCACCTGCGGGTGGGTTTCCGCCACCGGATGGCTTCGCGCCGCAGTGGGGCGCTCCGCCGCCGCATGCCGCTCCCCCATTTCCTCCGATGCCGCAGATGCCACCGCCTGGTTACGCACCGATGCCGGGAATGAACGCTCCGTCGATGAGCGCCCCGCAGATGTTCGATCCGTCACAGCCGATGTCAGTTAGTCAGCAACCCGAGCCGGTCGTTTCGAATCCGTATGCCAGAAAGCGAAAGAATGGTCCGGGACTCACACTGTGGCTTTCGATCGGTGGAGCGGCACTCGTTATCGGTGGCATCGTCGCCTTCTTCGTGCTGTCGCAGAAAGACAATTCCAGATCTGACGCAATGAAGGGCGAGCTAACAGGCATTCGTCTGCTTGGCGGAAAACTCGCGCCAGCCATTGTGCATCGAGATTGGATCAACCTCGACGAAGAGGTCACCGACGCGATGAATGAGCACCTCAAGAAACACAAATACAACCTGAAGAGCGAACTCGAACAATTGCAGTTTCAGGGGACTGATGAGGGAATCAAAATTGCGATCACTCCCGGTCCTGGTGCGGAGTTGGTTGCTGTCGAAATCAATGAAGACAAAAAGCTCTCCAAATGGCACGCCAAGAATTCAGCAAGTCTCAATGAGAAGGCTCAAAAGCAAGTCATCGCCTCCGCGAAGAAGTTCGTCAAAGAAAGTGCCGCGGCCCAGTCGCGGGGCAGCAAGGTTGAAAACGTCGCTCCCTATCGTGACGAACTCGGCATCGCGGCACTCGCGACCGGTGTCGGCGGCGAAATCATCGCCGTGATCGGCGACCGCATTCATCGCTGCGTTGCCGAACAAGAGGGGAAGCTTTTCTTTCTGCTACCTCGTGGGACCGATCACTTCACGCTGCAAGGCCGCGAACGAGGCAAAGACAAAGAGCCACTCTTCCCCGGATTCTTTAAAGTGGAAGTCTCCGAGGAAGCTATGAAGCCGAAGAAGAGCAATAAGAAGCCGGTTGACGAAGAGCCTACCGAAGAGGAGGAAAAGGCGGCAGAAATGCGCACCAACGCGTTCGGCAAACCGGCACTTAATGATCCGTCCGCCGCCGATGCGGAGATGCCTGAAAAGCCGAAAGCGAAGAAGAAGACGGAGTAAGATGATTGCGAAATTCCACTCTCCCAACTTCTTGCGATTTCGTCACGTCCTTCAGATGACTTTCGGCCTCACGCTTTGCGCAGTGGCGGCGTCTGTTTAGAACATCGCCTCGTTTCATCGCGCTCTCGGTCCCTGGTCGGTTCCGATTCGGTTTAGCGGTGTCTGTCTCGATTCCTTTTTTCGGAGGTTTTCCACAACCATGACGAACCCCACCAATCCCACGTCTCGACGCGACTTCATGAAGACCTCTTCGGGACTCGCACTCTCCGCCGGAACGATCGCTCAACTCAGCCTGTCTTCTGGCGTCTTCGCTGCAGGTGACGACACGATTAAGGTTGGCCTGGTCGGCTGCGGTGGTCGCGGAACCGGAGCAGCGACGCAAGCACTCAGCACCGAAGGTAAAGTCAAATTGGTCGCAGTTGGTGATGCGTTTGAGGACTCGCTCAACGGCAGCTTGAACGCACTGAAGAACTCGCACAAAGATCGAGTTGACGTCGATGCCGATCACAAGTTCGTTGGTTTTGACGCCTATAAGAAGGTGATCGACAGCGACGTTGATCTGGTCATTCTCGCGACACCTCCGGGATTCCGTCCGGGACACTTTGAATATGCGGTCTCGAAAGGGAAGCACGTCTTCATGGAGAAGCCGGTCGCCGTCGATGGACCAGGTGTTCGTAAAGTGCTCGAAGCCGTGAAGGTCGCGAAAGAAAAGAACTTGAAGGTCGGCGTCGGTCTGCAACGACATCACCAAGACAATTACATCGAAACGATCAAGCGAATTCACGACGGCGAGATCGGTGATGTCACTTCGATGCGCTGTTACTGGAATAACCCAGGCGTGTGGGAACCTCGCGTGAAACGTGGCCAAGAGACTTCCGAAATGCAGTACCAAATGAAGAACTGGTACTACTACTTATGGCTCTGCGGCGATCACATTTGCGAGCAACACATCCACAATCTCGACGTCTGCAATTGGGTCAAGAAGGGTCATCCTGTGATGGCTCGCGGCATGGGTGGCAGACAGGTCCGTACCGATAAGCGATACGGCGAAATCTACGATCACTTCGCTGTTGAGTATCAATACGCGGACGGCACTTGGATGTTCTCGCAATGCCGACATCAACCCAACGTCTGGAACAGTGTGACTGAGTACGCTCAAGGAACGAAGGGGACTGCCGACGTCAGCGGTTCGACGATTAAGGCCGGCAGCGAGACATGGCGTTTCCGTCGCGACAAGAGCGTGCAACGGACCGACCCATACCAAGTCGAACACGACGATCTCTTCGCCGCGATCCGCAACAACACACCGTACAACGAAGGGGAAAACGGCGCGACAAGTTCGCTGACTGCTGTCCTCGGTCGCATGGTGGTCTACTCCGGCAGCGAGATCACTTGGGATCAAG
>CAIJTL010000652.1 GCA_903823545.1 uncultured Planctomycetaceae bacterium | reverse complement strand
CGGCTGATGTCGGCTTGCACAAGTTCTGATTGTTTCACATCACAGAGGCGCGGCGTGAAAACGCCCCACACGCTGGTAACGCCAACTCTACCACTCAGAACATGGAAAAATAGTTAGTCCCATCGAATCTTCAGAGATTGAGAGCAACTAATTGCAATCGATGAAGCTCTCCAATTGGCGCCGTTGAAGTGGCTGTGGACACAGTTCTAAAAAGGGACTGTCGCCGAACTCGCGAGACTTCAGAGCAGGAGTCTTTGGTGTCCCGCTGTTTTGATGCTGTAACGCGATGCGCTTCCGGTCATTGGTCTCTACACAATTCGAACAGTACGTTCGATTCGCGATTTCGGTGTACTTCGCTTTTGAAAAGCGCGTGCTGTCAAACGAACGAGGCACCATCACTGGTGCCTCGCTTGAGTTAAACGTTTTGAATGGGAGCCTTATTTCGCGTCCCACCACCATCGACCTTGAGTCAGGTCTGTTGCTTTGGCTCGCGCCGTCATCGGCTTGAGAGCGTCAGACGATTTCATCACGTTTGGATCTTTGACAACTGTCATCAGATCGCCGCGAACACCACCAGCGACTTGAACAACGATGTCCTTGCCACGGAAGACTCGGTGGTTGGCAACCGATTCAACTTCTTGCGGTGCTGCATAGGTTGCTGGTTGGTACATGCCGTTTGAGGCAAATGATCCTTGATCCCATCCGACTCGTGCGACCGCCCCTTCGTTCTTGAGCAATGCGGCGACGAGTGCGAGATCAAACACATTTTGAAGATCAGCGAACGCGACATCTCGTCGAGCCAATTCCGCGTAGTGGTTCGTGAAGTTCTCTGCGAACGTGCGATTCGTCGCGTCTGCTTTGCCGGTCCCGACTCGCTCACCTTTTTCAGTGAGGTATTGGTTCTCGGACAAGCATTGTACTGACGGGCCTTGGATCTCAAACACGTTGTGATCCGGGCTGTGCAAGACGGAGTCGTACTTCATCGTGAGCCACCACCGAAGCGCGTCGAGCTTGGCGGACTTTTGTTCTTCAACGGTCATCAATTCAAAGATGCTCGGCACGTTGGAGCCACCTTCGAGCTTGCCGATGCCAATCATCTTGAGCCGATAGTCTGCTTCGGTCACAACGCGAGCGACTCGTGAGTCGCGTGGAACCCCCCACAGTTCGATGTCCTGCGGACCGAGCTTGCTTTGCAGTTGATTGACCCAATTCTTCACCGCAGCACCAGCCGCGAGCGGCCCGCGAGCTTGTGATTGTTCAACGTAAGTTTGAAGTTGCTTCAATCCCTCTTGGCGAGGATTGAACGAGCAACCGAAATTCTGTTGCCCTTCGTTTGAAAAGGTCCGCATCACGGTGACGAGGTCATCGAGTTGCAACATCGGACGGCCACTTTCGGCACCGACCGGGTTTCCGTTGTTGTCATATTTCCATGCTTCGGCCGTTCCTCCGACGAGCACATCGTGTGTTTCTGGATCAACAATCACGACCTTGATCTGCGTGAGCCCCGCAAGATTCTTCATGGTCTCGACGACTGCGCGTCCTTCGGTCAAACGCTTCGTCGCTTCGTGTTCTAAGCGAGTGAGCGAGATGAGTCGTAATTCTGATCGCTTCGCCACATCAGCGTTCAAGTCCGCTTTGCGAGAGTTAACGCCCAACGCTTTCAAACGTCCTGTATGCTCTTCTTTTTTGAGCGATGCAAGCAACCCGTTCGGATTCACTGCAACACCGTTTTGGTATTCGGTGATCGTTCCACCGTCGCCGTCCACTTCTTTCCAAGGTCCGCTCGTCTCTTCGGTAATCAAGCGGATCAACGACTGAAAGTCTGCGATCACACCGCCGCCATGCATTGATTGCTGCCGCGATTGCTGGCCTTGAGCCTGTGAACGCTCTTCGGTTTGATCGATGCGTCGAGTCGTCCCGCGTGAAGCGGCAACGTCACCCGCTTTGAACTGTGCGTCAGCGATCATCTGAAAAAGCACGGCGCGATCACGGACATTGGCCGCTCCTTGAGCCGTATCCATCGCCGCTGCGAATTCACCAAACGCGAGTTGTTTTTCGACTTTGTTTTTGGCTTCGAGTTCAGGCTGCGGACCAGCCGTTACCGGCGACATCATCCAGCCAGCCGTCATTGTCGATACGGTTCCCGCGACAGCCAGTCGCAACATCCATCCGCGACCAGTCCGTCGCGAATTGCTTTCACCAATGTTCCACGCCATGAGATGTCTCCTAGCCGCATTCGCGCGGCGATGCCGTTGGCTGGCCTCTTGCTCAATTAGGAAGATTCAATATCAGACACAAATCGAAACGAATCACGCTCCCAACACTAGCCCGACGCGCAAGCGAGGGAACAAACACGAAACGCTTTCGGAGAGAATCCAGCGGCTCGGAATACCATCGACCCGAATGAGGCCAGCGTCAAGTCGATTGCGGCGTTTTCTGCCGTACTCATCGAGTCGCGAGTGCCTGCTCCAGACAACACAAAAAGTCGGCAGATCGCGCCGTCGCACGATCCCTTCGATCGGACAGGCAGGCCGACTCACCGCAGCCAGCGAGCTTTCCGCAGACCGAATGTTCGACCGAATTGTTGTCCGGATACGAGTGCATATTGCATGGACCAGGATCGCACCTTCACAAAGTCGATGCGAGATCTTCTGCCGATCAGGCTGATACGTCACTCATGACTTTTGAGGGGCCGCTTGCGTGTCCCGAATGATACTCGCACTTTGCATATCGCCTTTGAAATCTGACTCGGTTATTACGCCTTTGCCGTTGCTCGTGGCCGAAGCGTCTCGCGTCGAGAACGGATGCGAGACGCATCCGACACGATGATGCAAAGCTCATCGGCGAGTTGTTGGTCCCACAGACGCCGGTGCCTGTGCTGATTGCGAAGTTAGCTGATTGCGAAGTTAGCTGATTGCGAAGTTATTGGATGAACTCGAAGGCAAGTCGATCCTCGCTGGCTAACAATCGCGACCGGACATTAGGCTTCTTGTTGATACCCGAATTGGAGGTTATTGCTCCCAAGGTTTGTCGTTCTGAAAGTCTGGAAATGTTCGTGAAAAGAGCCACCATTGTCTGGAGCACGCTGCAACTCTCGATGTTGTTGTGTGGCTGCAACGATGTGCCGCCATCCTTGCCGGTTGCGGCTCCTGAACGACGCATTTGGTTAGATCCTGAAGGTGCTCTGGTCGATCAGCGTCGAGACAATGGGCCATTGGTCGATGAAGCCGTTGAGCCGAATGACTGGTTTGAAGATGTCACGAAGCAGTCAGGCATCGAGATGGTGTATCGAACGGGACGTGAGGCGGAGCGTCAGACGATTTTGGAAACGGTGGGTGGGGGCGTTTGCCTTTTTGACGCAGATGGCGATGGTCAGCTCGACTTGTACTGCCCCGGTGGAGGTGTGATCGATAGGCCGAGCGGTTCTGTCACGGGCTTGCCCGGGAAGCTGTATCACAATGATGGTCAGGCGAATTTTACAGACATCACGGAGAAGTCAGGATTGTCTGGAGTCGCCGGGTATTCGCATGGAGCAGTAGCCTGCGATTATGACCGCGATGGAGATTTGGATTTATTTGTGTTCTGTTTTGGACAAAGTCGCCTTTATTGCAACTCAGCGGGTTTCTTTGTTGACGTCACGGACTCTGTTGGATTGACGGCTCATAGTTGGGATACGGGGGCGGTGTTTGCAGATGTGACCGGAGACGGTTGGCCGGACTTGTATGTTGTGACTTATGTGGAATTTGATCCGCTCAAATCGCAACCCTGCGGCAAACTTCCGGACAATCCCGATGTTTGTCCGCCTCAAAACTACCTACCCCTGCCTGATCGGCTCTACGTTAATCGCGGAGATGGGACATTCGAGGATCAGTCTGAATTGGCTGGTCTGGCTGAGCCGAGTCGAGGGCTAGGAGTTCTAGCGGCGGACCTCAATCAGGATGGTTGGATAGATCTCTATGTGGCCAATGATGGCGACAACAATCTGTTGTACTGGGGAGGTTCGGAATTCCCGCTTGTTGAGCAGGGGCTTGCGGCAGGTGTTGCTGTCAATGCTCGCGGAGCAGCCGAGGGGAGCATGGGCTTGGATGTGGGAGATGTCGATGGCGATGGGCGACCAGATATTGTCGTGACTAACTTTGAACTCGAAGACAACTCGCTCTATCGAAACTTGGGAGCAGGCCAGTTCGAGCACGCAACTACGCAGTTCGGGTTGGCCGGCGCTGGCCGAGCCTACGTTGGTTTTGGAACCGGGCTTTATGATTTCAATGGCGACAATTGGCCGGACTGGTATGTGCTTAACGGACACGTCCTCTATCGCACTGGCCAGTCACCGTTCTTACAGCCATCATTTGTCTTTCAAAACGAGTCCGGCCGGCATTTTAAAAACATCGGTAAGCAAGCGGGAGTTTACTTCCGGCAGCGACATGCGGCTCGTGGCTCTGCCGTTGCGGATCTTGATGGCGACGGAGGGTTGGATATTGTCGTCAGCGGATTAGATGAGCCCATCACTTTGCTTCGACACCGCAAGCCGCCTGTCACTTGGATGACTATTTCTTTAGCAGCGCGTGGAGGGAACCCGAATGGAGTGGGTGCCGCAGTCAGCCTTGATGCGTTTCAGCGGCGAGTGACAATTCCGGTGCGTGCTGGTGTGAGCTTCGCTTCTCACGTTGATCCACAATCCTCATTTGCCTTGGAGCCGAATCGGCAGTTCGCAGACGTGTCTATTCGTTGGCTTTCGGGCAGGCGCGAGAACTTTCGTGGACTGTCCGTTTCTCAACACCATCATTTGAATGAAGGAATGGGTGATGAGTCCCCGTAATCATCGAGTGACTCCGAACGTCCAGACTCAATCGCGCAAACATATTGCCTCCATGAGCGTCGTGGTAGCAGTTGTGATGGCTGTGGTCGGAATCAGGTGGTACATGTCGCCGGGACGTTGGCTTCGGCAGGCTGAGTTGGTTCTGGGCAGCGATCCCGCACAAGCCGATGCCTTAGCAGAGTCTGCGATTAATGCCAACAGGGTGAACTTACCTCAGGCTTGGCTCATTCGATGTCGTGCTCAATTGGCTTTGGGGAAACCTCTGGAAGCCCTGGGAGCGTATGCGCTAATTAAGCAGCCGGAGCAATGTGTTGTGTCCGACTTGTGTGCTCTGATTGAGGAGGCAGAAGCCGCGCATCAGACAATGCTGGCTGACATGGCGGCAACCGCAGCTTTGCGACATGAAAGCGATCGAGTACGAGTGCTGGCTCTGGCATTACCCCTGAAAGCTAACATGCTTTCCGAGCCTGAGGCTTCCGAATTAGTACAGGAACTCCGTCAGTTGAGCGG
>CAIJTL010000651.1 GCA_903823545.1 uncultured Planctomycetaceae bacterium | reverse complement strand
GCTGACAACGTGGCCGTGTTGATCGCTGACGCGGTTCGAGCAGAACGCATCGCCGCGACAGCGAAGGCCGATGAAGACGTGAGCCGCGCAGAACTCGAATTGCTGCGAGCGACTACCGAAAAGAAGGTTGAAGCCGAGAAGAAACTTGGGGCCGCGAAGACCGCTCTCGAATCGGCTCGCAAAGTGATCGACATGCCGGGTGAGAGTTACACTTCATTGATCGGCGCGTCGAAGATGCTCGAATCGAACCTAGAAACCGAAGCGAGCCGATCGAAACCGTTTCCGCAGACCAGCACCGGGCGGCGATCGGCATTCGCGAAGTGGCTCACCGATCCCAAGCATCCGCTCCCCGCGCGAGTGGCCGTCAATCACATCTGGTCGCGGCACTTCGGCAGGCCGCTGGTCCCGACGGTGTTTGACTTCGGTCGCAAAGGAACGCCGCCGACACATCCTGAATTGCTCGACTGGCTCGCGGTCGAACTTATCGAGCACAACTGGAGCATGAAGCACATTCACCGGCTGATCGTTACGTCGGAGACGTATCACATGAGTTCATCAAGCGCCAATGTGACAAACGAGACGCTCGCCGCCGATCCGGAGAATCGTTTCTATTGGCGGATGAAGCCGATCCGCATGGAGGCTCAAACCGTGCGAGACACATTGCTGTCTCTTGCGGGAGAACTCGACCTGACGCTCGGCGGGCCGTCGATTCCCGTCAACAACGAAGCTTCGCGGCGACGTAGCTTGTACTTCATCCATTCGCACAACGAGCACCACAAGTTCCTGTCGATGTTCGACGACGCCAGCGTCCTCGAATGCTACCGCCGCGCGGAAAGCATCGTCCCGCAACAAGCCCTCGCGCTGGAGAACAGC
Organism: uncultured Planctomycetaceae bacterium; assembly: GCA_903823545.1. Classification (GTDB taxonomy): domain Bacteria; phylum Planctomycetota; class Planctomycetia; order Planctomycetales; family Planctomycetaceae; genus SXKJ01. Next base: position 1,305 of record CAIJTL010000651.1, on the reverse strand, counting down.
CCGCTGGCCACCACGATGGCGGAGAAGATCGCTCAACGCCTCGCCGCCGCGAACCCGACCGCCTCCGACCAAGAGTATATTCGCGCGGCGTTCCGCACCGTGCTATCCATCGAACCGACCGAATCCGAGCAAGTAGTCTCACTCGAAGCGGTCGCTCGCCTCACCGTCGCCGCAAAACTCAAGAACCGCCCGAACCCCGAAACTCATGCCAGAACCAACTTGATTCACGCGCTGTTGAACCACAATGATTTTGTGACGATAAGATGAGCCACCGGGAAATGATTTCGCTGAAGTCGTATTGAGAGGAGAGGGTCATGCAAGTTTCTGTGGTCATCCAAAAACTGAAGGGCACTGGCTTTCGTGCGAAGACAGTCTCGAATCCGCTAATGAGTGCCGAGGGACCGACTCGAGATATTGCACTCGCCTCGTTGCGCGGTCAGCTCATTGAGCAGTTTGAAGGTGAAGAGGTCGTGAGCCTCGACATTCCTGTCCCCGCTGACAGAGCCGCTGGTGCTTGGGAATCGAATCCGTGGTCGAAGTGCGCGGGAGCGTTCAAGGACGACCCAATGTTTGACCAAGTCCTCGAAAACATGAAAGCCTATCGCAAAATACGAGACCATGAGTTGGATCAAATCGAGGAGTAGTTTGTGTTTATTCTCGACACCGATCATTTCACTTTGCACCTGCACGGCCACCAAACGGTGACTCGGAATATGATGGAGCACAACTCTTCGACTGTTGCGGTTTCAATTGTGACTGTCGAAGAAACGCTGACGGGGTGGTACTCAACCATTCGCCAAGCCAAAGCTTTGGCGGCTCAAATTCAGGCATATGCGGGTTTGTTTCGGTCAATGCAGGCATTTCAAACGATCGAATTGGCCCCGTTCTCTCCCGATGCCTTGCTCCGATTTCGGGAGCTACGAATCGCGCATCGACGGTTAGGACGCATGGATTTGTCGATCGCCGCGATCGCGTTGGAGTTCAACGCGACGCTCGTCACACGCAACCTTATCGACTTTGAGCAGATTCCCGGACTCAAAATTGAAGACTGGTCTCAGCCTGAAAGTGGAGACGCCGATCATGCTTGAGAGAAATTCAACATCGTGCGATTGCTCGATTCGTAGCGTTCATCGTCGCGCTTTTTTGTCTGATGTCGGAATGGGCTTCACCGGACTTGCGCTGGGAGCAATGTTGGCTCGCGACGGTGTCGTGCGGGCGGACGCGGTTCCGAATTGGCGACCTCCTGATGGGAAACCGCACTTCGCACCAAAGGCCAAAAGCGTCATTTGGTTGTTTATGAATGGC
>CAIJTL010000650.1 GCA_903823545.1 uncultured Planctomycetaceae bacterium | reverse complement strand
TCTCGCCGGAGCGACCGTTGATTACTACATCCCACATCGGCTCGACGAAGGTTATGGGCTCAACTGCGATTCGATGCGACAACTTCACGAAGAAGATCCGAATCGCCTGATTGTCACCGTCGATTGCGGTATTTGCAGTGTGACCGAGGCGGCGTTGGCGAAAGAACTCGGTCTCGAATTGATCATCACCGATCACCACGAAATGTCGGCCGAGTTGCCTGATGCTGCGTGTCTCGTACATCCGCGATTGCCCGGTTCGACGTACCCGTTCGGCTACCTGTGCGGAGCGGGAGTCGCTTTCAAATTGGCATGGGGCATTTGTGCGAGATTGGGAGACGGCAAAAAAGCCTCGCCACAAATGCGAGAGTTTTTGCTGAGTGCTGTCGGACTGGCCGCGATCGGCACAGTCGCGGACTGCGTGCCGCTTGTTGACGAGAACCGCGTCCTCGTGAAGTTCGGGCTGGCCGGTTTGCGAGAACGGAGTTCACTCGGCTTGAAGGCGTTGATGCAGGTCAGTGGCTTGGCGGACAAAAAAGAATTCGACGCGGAAGACATCGGCTTTACGATCGCTCCGCGTATCAATGCGGCAGGTCGTTTGGGACAAGCGCGACTCGCGGTCGAATTGCTCACGACCGACAACGCCGAGCGAGCACTCGCGCTCGCGAAATACCTCGACGAGTTGAACAAGAACCGGCAGACCGTCGAACGGAAGATGCTCAAACAGGCGAAGGAACTGATCGCCGAAAACCCCGCATGGGAGGCGGCCCCGGTGTTGGTACTCGCTCACGCCGAATGGCACGCGGGAGTCATCGGCATCGTGGCGAGCCGAGTCGCCGAGCACTTTCAAAAACCGACCGTGTTGATCTCGCTAAGTCGACAAGACAGCACGGGACAAGGTTCCGGACGGACGTTCGCTCGCTTTGATTTGCACGCTGGCTTGTCAGCCTGTGCTCAGCATTTAACGACGTTCGGCGGACATCAAGCGGCAGCCGGATTGAAGATTCAAGCCGATCGCATTGACGCTTTTCGCGACGCGATTTGCGAGTTCGCCGCGCAAACTCACGAAGTCATTCCGAGTGACCTCGAAATCTCGATCGACGCTGAAGTGCGTTTGGCCGATCTCACTCATCAAGCCGTCACAATGCTCGACCTACTCGGTCCGTTCGGCCGAGACAACCCACGTCCGATCTTCGCTGCCGCACGCTGCGAATTAGCAGAACCGCCGCGCAAGATCGGCGAGGGGGAACGGCATCTCTCGCTAAAACTCAAACACTACGGCACCGTGTTGCGAGCCGTCAGCTTCGGCACCGCCGAATGGGCCGACCAAATTGTCGCCAGCGGCGGCCCGATCTCCGTCTGCTTCGCCCCCTCGATTAACCGCTTCAACGGCCGCGAATCAGTCGAACTGCGTCTGATTGACTGGCAACCAAGCTCTCAGAGTTAAACAAGTCCATTCAATGCATCGAGCAGGCAATCAATCTCCGGATCGGTTCCAACCGTGATTCGCAGACCGTCGAGCAAGTTGCCTGGTGCGTACGGCACTTCGGGGAAGCGCATGTAGCGGACGAGGATCTTTTGCGCTTTGAGACTTTCGTAGATTTCGCGATGACCGCCATTGGGTCGCGTGGCCCAGACGAAATTGGATTGGCTGGGGACGAAGTTGAAACCGAGTTGCTTCAGCGAGTCGGTCAATCGGGCGCGAGTTGTCCGAATGCGATCAACGTTGGCCAGCATCCAGTCTTCGTCCTGTAACGCGGCGAGCGTACCCGCGAGAGTGAGGCTGTCGCAGTTATAGCTGTCCTTCACCTTGCGCATCGCGGCAATGAGATTGGGATGAGCGATCGCGAAACCGGAGCGAATACCGGCGAGGCTGTACGACTTGCTCAATGTGCGAGTCACAATCACACGTTCGCCAACACCAGGACGACTCAGAATTTCCGCCTTTGTGCGTGTGTCAGCGAAGTCGGCGTACGCTCCATCAAGAACGAGCACACCGTTCGGTGGGATCAATCGCAGCAGATCACCGTCAGACCAGATGTTGCCCGATGGAGAATTTGGATTCGGTAGGAAGACAACTTTTGCACGTTCGATGATCGGCGAGGCGATGTCCCAATTCCACGACCAATCGGCGTTGAGCAGAATTCGCTCGTGACGAGCCCCCTGAATCTCCGCCAGCGATTCGTACAAGATGTAGCTGGGATACGGATACGCGATGAGGTCATCGGCATCGCAAAAGGTTCGTGTAATAAGTGTCAGATTCTCGTCGCTGCCGTTGGCCGGAATGACCCAGTCGGGTTCAACGTTGAACTGCTCGGCAATCTCGCGACGGACCTGTGTCCCCAGCGGATCGGGATACACATTCAACCGCCCGTTCGCCGCACGAGTGATCGCTTCCGCAACCTTTGGTGACGGCGGATAGGGATTCTCGTTGGTGTTGAGTTTCGTCCAACCGCTCTCTTGCGGTTGCTCGCCAGGAACGTACCCGGCCATACGGTCGATATCAGGTCGAATGAGTGGCATGTCTGTGATGGAATCTTGAAGAAAGATGGCTGTTGATCAAATTGAACCCGCAGTGGCGCCGAGCATAACGATCGTCGTTCGCATCGGCTATTTGCGGCAAGGAAGCACGTCGACGGGACGCAGATCTTGTTTAGCACGACGCGTGAGCGAGTAGTTTCGGCCATGATCACTCGTTCGCAAGTCGTGCGATTTTCAGGAGGCATTCGGATGTGGTGGAATTCACGTTTACTAGAGGCGGTTTCAAAACTAACCCGATGCGTGAGTTTTGAAGTTGCGTTATTGGACACGGATTTCACGGAACAAAGAGGAGTTTGTAGGGAAGTCGTGAGATGATCTCGTGACGACCGAAGTCTCACGACTTCGGTAACAAAAAGCCTCTTTCTCCGTGTCTTCCGTGCGTTCCGTGTCCCAATAGCGCAACTTCAAAGTGCGTGAGCGAGGGCGATTCCACACGTGATGCCCCAACTCCCTCGCTCGCGCTTCGGACTCGTAAAGAAGTTTTGAAACAACTTCTAGGATGTCCGTGGTAAAGAAGTTCGTCTCACCGCATTAACCAGTTCATCGAGCTTTGCCAGGAAGCGAGAACTGTCTTTGGATGACATCGGGGCGGGACCACCGGTGATGACTCCGGTTTGGCGAAGGCCGTCGAGCAAATCGCGCATGGCGAGTGTTTCGCCGATATCGGACTCGGTAAATTCGCGACCTTTGGGGGAGATCACTCGAGCTTTTTTGGCAACACATCGAGCGGCCAGCGGGATGTCGGCGGTCACGACGATGTCACCGGGACCGCAATGCTCGACGATCCAATCGTCGACAATATCGAGCCCCACTTCAGTCCGAACAACCAATTGAATCAGCTTGCTCGTCGGTACCCACAACGACATATTCGCAACGACGATGACCTGCATCGAGTAGCGCTTCGCCACGCGATAGATCTCGTCTTTGACCGGACAGGCATCTGCATCAACGTAAATCGTCAGCATGAGCTTTTCCTTGTTCAAACAGATGCAAGGCCGCTCGCCCGCTGAGCGTTTCGCAGCGGAGCAACTCCGCGGCAATCATTCCGACCGCTTCCCAATTCTCAACCTGCGAGAGCAAATGTTCGACCTTTGCCAAAAGCCGACGCTGTAAACGTTCCGCCTGACGCTCGCCCGCTCGCTGTGCCGACAAGCGACGAACGGTTCGCAAATCTTGAGCGGCCCCTTCCCAAGCGTATTGCCCTGTATGTCGCGCTTCTGCCGCTAGCCCCGCTAGTGCAATCAGGATTTCGCGTTCCAACCAATCTTCCGTCGGACGTACTCGCCCCTTTTGGAATTCGCAGCGTCCGAGCCATTCACGACCCGGCACAATACTGACTCGCTGAATCGATCGCCCCAACGCCAATGCAATCACTGCGTGTCCCGCTTCATGGTAGGCTGTCGCTTCGCGATTCATGGGCAAGTTGGGGCTTCAATAAAACGCCGAAAAATTATGTTAGGGGTCGTGCAAGACTCTGGGCACGGTCCGATGAACATGGTGAGCCGCACTACTTATCAACTTGATGGCGACGGACCAATGGTCCGGCATCAAATCCCTGGCGCGACTTTCGGGGCACCGGTTCGCGGCCAAATGATGACTCGACCATCAGCGCTGGCGGTGACGATCGTGCCATCGCCTGAAACACGCACGCTGGTGACCGAGCCACGATGAGTGGTGGCCTCGCCGAGTTGCACGAACGAAATCAGAAAGTCAGCCGCGATCGGCGGCTCACCGGGATCTTGCTTGTCTTCACGATGCCAGTCCCAGAGACGCGCGGTACCGTCACTTCCCCCGGTAAGGAGTCGATCGTCATCGGGCAAGAATGCCACTGAATTGACCCCACCAAGACCGTGACCACGAACTTCCGCATGTAACTGCGGAGCAACATTCGGTGCGGGGGCGAGATTCCAAATCCAACCGATACTCTCTTGAGTTCCCGCCTCTTTACCACCGATTGCGACAAAGCGGCCGTCGTTCGAGAAGGCTCCGCAGAGTTGATCGTAATCCTTCTTCTTCAGCTCTTTGTTGGCTGGCATGGGAAGATCCAACGTCACGGATGTCGGTTCGGCGTCGGGCTTGATCGTCCAAACTCGCGGTCGGGCATCGTGTCCAACAGTCAGAATTTTTGAGCCATCCGCCGACCAAGTCCCAAATCGAACGGGGCCTTCGTGACCTTTCAATTCGTGGACGAGCCTCGCTACTTGTTGTTCCGGTTGCCACTCCCACACTTTGGCGATCCCATCGTAACTGGCACTCACAAACTGGAGCGAACCTTTGATGGGAGAGAATTCCGCATTCGTCACAACACCGAGATGTGGGTACTCAACCTTATGTAACGATCGCCCATACGTCGGACTATTTTCGTCGGCATCAAAAATTCGAAGTGACTTTCCTCCGGTGACGGCAAAACGACCATCCGCCGAATAGCCCGCAGAAAAGACTGGGCCTTGTGGGCGAAAGCTGACCAAGTTGGCCCCGGTTTTGAGATCCCACAAATTGGCAGCATTGTGAGTCTGAGTGATGATGTGCTGCGGGTCCGGCTCATCAGGTCGCAGGATGGCACCATAAGGCTGTGCTCGTTCTGCCGTGTTTTCGCTGTTATCAACAACCATCGATCGAGTGATCTTGGCGGTATTGGAATCGAAGAAGTGCAACATCCCATCCGTTGAAGTAATCACCGCCAAGACTCCATCTGCGCCCCACGCAGGGACGGGCACTCGTCCCTGATCTTTTGTCGGGTCAGCGGTCACTCCCATCGAAAGATCGATGACTTCTGCGTGGCGGGTTTCCAGATTCCATAACGTCAGCTTCGTTGTCGGCCCCTGATCTTTGGCATCGACCTTCGAACGCTTTTGGGCGCGGCGCGACACGCTGAAGAAGCGATCGCCTCGGGGACTCAGCACCAGATTCACAATCATGCCGTCATGTTCGTAGTTCCGGTCACGCTGAAACGAAACTCCGGTTCCTGTCTCCGTGACGTTCCACAACACGACTCGACGATCGACCCCCGCGGTCAGAAGTCGCGACCCATTGCCGATGAACTCTGCCCTCACGATTTCACCAACGTGCATGTTCCGTTGGCGGCCAATTACCTTGCCAGACTCCGTGTCCCAAACGACGAGATAACCTTCGCGATCTGCGGTGATAAGTCGCTTGTTGTCGGGAGAAATCGCCACCGTGGTGACTCGATAGTGATGCTGGCCATCGAGAATCATGTCCGGTCGTGGACGACGATTCTTGAGCACGCTTGCCGTGTTCCACAATTGAGCGGTGTGCCAGTTCGCCTTCTTAATTTTCTCCCCCGGCTTATTATCTGCCGAAGAACGACCCGCCGTAAGAATCCACTGACCATCACGCGACACATCGACGACGCCGTACATTCCAGTTTCAGGCAGCATGGCCAATTCGCGCCCCGTCGTCTGACCGATGGTTGAGTCCCAGATGCGCATCGTGCCGTCGAAACCGCTGGTTAAGAGCGTATTTCCCCCCGGAAAAAACTTCATCGTCAGCAAGTCGTATTCGTGTCCCTCCATCAGCAAGTTGTCATCGAGTTCGATCTTCTTGCCGCCAGCCGCGCCGATTCGTTCGCCGGTCACGCTGTCCCAAATTCGAGCGGTTTGGTCACGCGAGGCAGAAACAACTCGCCGCCCATCACGGCTAAAAACGGCCGACAACACGGCATCGGTGTGCCCTGTCACAATTTGAACGGCGGGACGCTTTTCTGTAGCGAGCTTCGGAACAGCCGCCTTAACCGGTTCTGCTGGAATGGGCTTTTTTTTTGCGTCTGGTTCGGCGGTCTGATAACTGGCGAACGAGACACTCAGACGATTCGACTCGGCTCGATGCGTTTGGTCCAATGCACTTGAAGCGCCGACGAGTACCGTCGATTCAAGTGCTTGAGATTTTGAATCGTCCGAAATTGCAGTGTCTGCAAAAACGGCGTCGCGGATCACGGGCACTCGCTCACGCTTCAGAGGGTTGAGTATCGCGGAAGTCTTTTGCGGCTCTTCGGCCATTGGCTGATCGAGCCATTCGCGAGACTTCTGATACGTCTCCAAATTCCAAACGTGAAGAAATTGGTCGTAACTGCCAGAAACCAACAACTGCGGCGATTGAGGCAGCGGGAAGCAGGATCGAACTGGACCGCTGTGACCGTACAAAACGAGGGTTCGCTCATAAGTTGGCAACGTCTCGGATTCCTGACGCTTCCAAATGGAAATCGTCCCGTCGTCTCCGGCCGCGAATAATTCAGAACTATCGGCATTGAATGCCAGCGACCGAACTCGTTCGACTCGCTTGGAATGTAGCCCCACTTTGATCGACGCCACGTTGACTGTCAGTGATTTTTTCCCAAGCCCTGCTTTCCGCAAGTCGGTCCGAAAAAGATGAATCTCGGCCGCCGCGCCGTTAACGACTGCAAACTGTCCATCGTGCGTCAGCGCGATCGCGACCATGCCTCGACCTTGTTTCACTTTTCCTTCGGGAGGGACCTGAAACGTTCGAAGCGGTTTGATTTCCGCACCCGTATCAGTCTTCACAACCTCCCATGAGTACGCGACTCCGGCGGCTTCGTCTGCGTTTGAAGTCCCCGCAACAAGCATCGCTTCATCCCGAGACCAATCGACCGCTTGCACGGGGTAAAGGACCTTTTGCTGCGCCAATTCTCGACCGCCGTCGATTGTCCAAAGTCGGACAGTTCGATCATCACCACCAGACACCAGTCGCTTGCCGTCTTCCGAAAACTTCACTGTGTTGACTGATTTGTCGTGTCCCTTCAAGACAATTGGTTCAGCAGCACCTGCGAGCATCCAAACTCGAATCAACCCATCTTCACCGGCAGTGGCGATTGCGGCTCCGTTCGGCGAAATCGCCACGGTTCGCGGTCGCGATTCCAGAGTGAAGCGCCGCGGTTGTTGATCCTCCACATGGCCCTTCGCGTCGACCGGCATCACGACCAGACCGCCCGTGTTGTCTGCCGCAACAAGAAGCCGACCATCACGGCTCACGCTGATCGCCTCGACGGGATTCATGAGTGACACCGCTTGAGGAGCGGTGACGGTGCTCCACAATTGGTCCCACTCAGCTTTGCACTTGTCTGCGTAGTTCTTCTTCAAGTCCTCCAACTTGAGCCGCGCATCTGAGTATCGCCCTTCTTGAACGAAGCGATTCGCAGCAGCTAGGCCAGCAAGATATCGCGCGCTCTTCGCTTGCTCTTCGGCGAGGTCGGCCTGCTGCTTTGCCAGTTTCGCGACCGCTTCTGCCTCGGCTTTGTCCTTGGTCGCTTTGACCTTCGCGACTTCGGCTTGCTCGGCAGCGGTGACCGCCTCTTTCGCCTTGCCGTCAGCAACTTTTGCTTTCTCGTCGGCCACTTTGGCTTTTTCGTCAGCAACCATCGCCAACTGAGCCGCTTCCTTTGCACGCTTATCAGCTTGTTCGGCTTCCGCGATCGCTGCGGCGGCCTTTTCTTTTTCCGCTTGCGCCTTTGCGACAGCCAAGTCAGCCTTCTTCTGTTCGTCGTTCGCTTTCTCTTGTGCGAGTGTTGCCTTTGCTTGTTCTTGCTCCGCCTTGACGACTGCTTCGGCTGCTTTCGCCAGTGCGGCAGTCAAGTTGAACTGCAGACGAGCGGCCACGGCAAGAAAGACCACCAAGCCGAGTCCCATCACACCGGCGGCAATCTTCAGATACCTCATGCGACGAACGCGACTTTCGCGTTCGTCTTTCGCTTGGATCAGGAGCGTTCGAGTCTCGTTGTGTGAATCGGCATTCGTATCCAAAACCGAGAGACCGAGGTCGAAGTCCCCTTTGCTCAAAGCCAATTGACCGAGCTTCAATTGAGTCTCTGTTAGCCCTTCGCGCGCCCCTTGGTTCCCTGTCCATTCACGCAACGATTCGTTGAAGAGCGTCAATGCGTTCTGGTAGCTCGCATAACTTGGCCCCTCGTCAACCGTGTTCGATTTCGTATCCGGCTTCGATGCTGCTGAAGGAGTCGAGGTAGCAACGATCAACTCACGCGCGCGTTCTTCGAGATGGCGACTGGCAGCGTGTCGTTCGTACTCTCGGATCGCCTGCTGAAACTCGACGACGGTCGGATATCGATCTTGAGGCTTTGTCGCCATCGCCTTTTTCGCAATGTCGATCAGTTCGCCCGTGTGTTCCGTCTCGCGAATGACGTTCTCGCAAACGACACGGCGAATCTCATTCATCTTCTTCGCAGCAGACTGAGTCCCCTTCTGTGTCGCCGTATCAAAATCATGAGGTGGCTTGCCGGTGACTACTTCGAACAACATCGCACCGAGCAGATAGATGTCGCATGGCGGGCCCATCTTGTCTAATGGGCCGAGGATTAGTTCAGGTGCCATGTAGGCCGGGGTCCCCGACCCCAAGCCAGCCGTCACGGCCAACGGCAGTCGTCCCTTCCCTTCGCCGAATGGCAATGCGAGTCCCCAGTCGAGCACGGCCACTTCACCGAACTCGCCGATCATCACGTTTTCAGGCTTGAGGTCGCGATTGATGACGTGTCGCGCATGCGCGAATGCGATACCGTCCGCCACCTTCAACAAGATGTCCAGGTTTTCTTCGAGCGACAGTTCCGGCAACTTCTTGTTCCACGGAACACCGCGTACCCACTTCATCGCATAGAACAGCGAACCATCATTCGCGGTTCCCATGTCATAAATTGGGACGATGTTCGGGTGAAACAAATCAGCCGTAACAACGGCTTCCGACACGAACATGTCCGTGCGGTGCTTGATCACTTTGTCGAACGTCCCCATCGACTTCAGCTTGTCAGCCTGTGTCGAGGGCATCGGCTTGAGCGACTTAAGAACAACTTCGCGTCCCAATGACTGCTGGCGCGCGACATACACGACACCCATACCACCTTCGCCCAACTGCTTCACCAGTCGGTAGTCTGATTTGGATGTCACGCGTCCGTGTTGAAGTCCCCCCAGCGATCGCAGCGCAACATTGAGAGATTCCTTCTGAACACTCGCCGATGCCGACTTCGATGGCGCAGGACCTGGATCTGTCCCTGTCGCCGAGGTTTTCATGGGGTCTTTGCTGGCCCCTATTCCAATCGTCTTGTCCGTGGAAATAGGGGGCTCAGACGCTTGTGACAGGTCGGCCCCGACCATCGTTTTTTCATCGTAAGGCACGTCAGTAATTGTGCCTTGCTTCGGACCGGGTTTGCCCTTCGCCTTCGGGAGCGTTTTCGGTGCGGGTGCTGCCGTCACCGACTCGTCGAGCATCGTCTTACCAAAGTCTTCCTGCGGTCCTTCGTAGGAATCTTCAGATCGCCCGCTCGCGAAATCATCGACGAGTATTGTCTTGCCGGCGAAATCATCGTCAGCCGCTTCGGCCAGTGCTCCTGCCGGCAATGTCTTGTCGAAATCGACATCACCACCTGCGTCCGCTCCATCATCGGAGAGCATCGTCTTATCAGCAAAGTCATCAGCATCTTCTGCGAGCGCACCGGCGGGGAGAGTTTTGTCAAAGTCGACATCGTCTCCTGCGTCGGCTCCCGGATCAGATAACATCGTTTTGTCGGCGAAGCCTTCGTCAGCGTCTTCCGCGAGTGCGCCGGCTGGAAGCGTCTTATCGAAGTCAACATCGTCTTCGACGTCTGCCCCTGGATCGGACTGCATCGTTTTGTCGGCGAAGTCTTCGTCAGCATCTTCTGCGAGTGCGCCGGCTGGAAGTGTCTTATCGAAGTCAACATCGTCTTCTACGTCAGCCCCTGGATCGGACTGCATCGTTTTGTCCGCGAAGTCTTCGTCGACTGGTTCCGCAAGTGTTTCGGGAGGGGGCGTTTTATCGAAGTCGATGTCTTCGTCT
>CAIJTL010000649.1 GCA_903823545.1 uncultured Planctomycetaceae bacterium | reverse complement strand
GTCTACCGCTTTGGCCACTCGATGCTGACTGGCACCGTCGATCGATTGGACAACAATCTGGAGCTGCTGAACGGAGACACTTCGCAAAAGACACTGTTGGCGGTGTTCCTGAACCCGCAGGCCTACCTTGGCAGCGGCATTGACGCGGCAGAGATCAACGCCAACATCATCCGCGGCTTATCGCGCGACGTGGGCAATGCGATGGACGAATTCGTCATTGAGGACGTGCGTTCCAATTTGCTGGGGCTGCCGCTTGACCTGGCGGCGCTCAACCTGGCGCGCGGCCGTGAAACCGGCATCCCGTCGTTTAACCAAACCCGGGCGGAGCTCTACAACAACACCGGCCTCGCCGACTTGACGCCGTACACGAGCTGGGTCGACTTTGCCCAGAATCTTAAAAATGCGAGCTCGGTCGTGAACTTCATCGCGGCTTATGGCACGCACGAGACTATCACCAGTCAAACTACGCTCGCTGGAAAGCGTGCGGCGGCCACACTGATCGTCCTGGGTGGAGCTGGAGCACCGGCTGACCGCGTTGAGTTTCTGAACGGATCCGATGCCTACGCTGGTGGAAGTGCAGCGGCCGGAGCCCTCGGGGGTCTTAACGCCGTCGATCTCTGGATCGGCGGATTGGCCGAGAAGGCGCCAGAGTTCGGTGGCATGCTGGGCACGACCTTCAACTACGTGTTCGAGGCGCAGATGGAAAATCTGCAATTTGGCGATCGGATGTACTACCTGACCCGCACGCAGGGAACAAACTTCCTCAATCAACTCGAACCGAACACCTTCACCGACCTCGTGATGCGAAACACCACTCTCGGAGACAAGTACTCGACGCACTTGAACGGCGCTCTCTTCGTTACGCAGGACCACATCATTGAACTCGATCGTGGCATTGCACAGACCGACTATAATGGTTCGGCCCTTGGGAATGACCCCGTTTGGGACGGCAGCAATCCAATCAACGAGGCGATCCTTGGTCCCAAAGTCGTACGCACCTACACTGGCAGCACCGTTGTCGATACGACGCACGATGTCGGTGGCAGCCTGAGAGTGCTCGGCGGCGAGCACTATGTGCTGGGCGGTACCGAAGGCAATGACAAGATGTGGGGCGACAGCGGCATGGACACCCTGTGGGGCGATGGCGGCAACGACTACCTTAACGGCATGACGGAGGCCGACGACGTGTTCGGCGGTGAAGGCGACGACGTCATCGAAGATCCGTTTGGCGACGACATTCTCCGCGGCAACCAGGGCAACGACGTGATTACCAGTGCCCGTGGCGCGGACTTAATGTTCGGCGATGAGGGCAATGACTACATTGTCCTTGGTCAGGATGCCAGTGAAATCTTCGCCGGTCAAGGTGATGACTTCATGCTCGGTGGCCAGGGCGGAGACTTTCTGCTGGGCAACGAGGGCAGCGACTGGATGGAAGGCGGTGCTGGTTTTGACGGCATGGCGGGCGACAACTCGGAACTGTTCTTCAACAGCCCGATCATCGGGCACGACGTGATGTTCGGACAGAGCAACGAAACGGACTATGACGCAGAGTCGGGCGACGACATCATGGGGTCCGGAGCCAGCGTCTTCCGCTACGAAGGCATGCAGGGCTTTGACTGGGCGATCGGCAAGGGCGACAGCGGCCCTGTGAAATTCGACATGCAGATCCCTATCTTCACCACAGTCGTGACAGATATCCTGCGTGACCGTTTCGATCTGGTCGAAGCCTTTTCAGGCAATCAGTTTGCCGACGTCTTAGATGGTGACGATAAAAATATCC
>CAIJTL010000648.1 GCA_903823545.1 uncultured Planctomycetaceae bacterium | reverse complement strand
TGGCGGCGATCATGCGGACGTCGACCGGAATCTCGCGATGATCGCCGACTCGGCGGATGGCTCGGTCGGGAGACCGGCCAGAGCGCGAACCGGTGCTGGTGCCGCTGGGCGATTTCAGCACTCGCAGCAACTTCGCTTGGGTCTCCAAATCGCATTCGCCGACTTCATCCAAAAACAACGTGCCGCCGTCGGCCAACTCGAAGGCTCCCTGGCGGTCGCGATCGGCTCCAGTGAATGCGCCTTTGACATGACCGAAGAGTTCCGATTCCAACAGAGTCTTTGAAAGCGCGGCGCAGTTGATCGCCTCGAAGGGTCGGTCTCGACGCGGACTCGCCTTGTGAATGGCGTGAGCGAACATCTCTTTGCCCGTGCCACTCTCACCGAGCAGCAGGATCGAAACGCCTCGCAGAGCGGCTCGCTTCGCGCGGCCCACGGCGTCTCGAATCACGCGACTCTCACCGGCGATGTCCTCAAACCCCGCGACGTCCTGCGGGCCTTCCGCCGCCAAATGCTGCAAGTGGCTGTCGGGGTCTCGCAGCAGTTCCGGCAGGACGTCAATCGTCAGATCAAAGGGAATGTCCGTGACCCACGGCTTCCTCGCGAACGTCTCCAAGAATTTGGCCGGATAGCGCGTCTTTCCCAGCAACACCCACACGGCCGCCATCGCCGGTGTGCCCGGACTGAGGTGCAAACAAAGCTGAGTGTCGCTCCAAGCCGCTCGCTGACGCAGCTTCGACAGCTCCGCATCCGCGATGCGATAAATCGCCACATAGTCCGTCGGCTTGGGCAGCTCGACCGGAATGACGACCGCCGACTTCACGTTGAGCCATTTCAGATACCACTGATTCCATTCCTGCGGATAGTTGCTCTGCAGCCGAACCTCATCGAAGTTTTGCGTGGTCCACAGCGTCTTTGTCGGGCCGAGCTCGCCGGCCTGCGATGCGCCGCCACCGATACGATCCAGCAATTGCCGTTGCTTGACCGTCGGCAACGTAGCCGCCATCGCACGCAGGTCACTGTGGCCAATCCACTGAAGAAGTATCGTTCGCGATTTCATTCTGCCCCCGACATCAACGAAAGTTTGCGTCACAGACTACTTCACGACTTGCCGTTCGCGAAACGATCGACTGTCGTCCGCAAGCGTATACAAATTACTTTGCCAAACGAGTTTGAAGTGTGGGCCGAGGTCGGTAGATGTGGAGTCGCGGAGTTGCTTGAGAAGTTTCGTCAAATGTTTTCGGTAATCGCTCAGTCGTCAAACGCGAACACTCCTGGCGAGACGTGGAAGTGGCTGGCGAGCTTGCCGATTTGAGCGCGGTTCAATGTCCGCTTGCCGCTCAGAACGGCGGAGATGGTCGATTCGACGATCCCGGTGGCGTGGGAGAGTTCGACTTGCTTTACACCGCTCTGGTCCATCAGGAACCGGAGCATCTCGGCATCCGACACGTCTCGCGGTGGAGCGGTTCGGTCTTCGTAGCGTTCGACCAAATCACTCAGCACGTCCAAGTAATCTCGCTCCCCTGCGTCCAAGTCGTCCCGATCTAACAACGAATCCACCACGGCAATCGCCCGATCCAAGTCCGCATCAGACTGAATCGGTCGCAGCGCGAACTGGAACACGAGCTTGCGGTAGCCTTCCGGCAGAACCATTGCGGCTTTCGCAACGACCGGCGAGTGCTTGGCTTTCTTCGCAGGCTTAGCCGTCTTGGCAAAAGCCTTGAGAGTCAGTTTGCCAAACTGACCTTGAGGATGTGCCGTCTGCTTAATCGTTTTTCCACTGGCCACGGTCGTACTCCTGATGAGTCAGCACATATCGAATGAAAACCTTGCCGGTGTTGAAGTGAATCACGGCAATCAACCGAAACTTGTTGCCGCCGATGTCGAACACCGTGAACTTGCCCACTTGATCCGCGCTGGGAAACACGGCTCGCACGTCGGCATACTTTCGCCACTCGGCATGTTCAGCCACCTTGTACCAAGCGTCCAACGGCGACGCGGCCACTGGATGCCGTCCGATGAACTCATTCAGCTTTTTGCGGGAGATGACATGCACACCGACATCGTCTTCGCAATTTGCGAAGATGTCAACCAGAGTTCCGAGCACTCTCCCCCGCGACACGCTCCAACCCCTCCGCGCCGGCCGAGTCCATAATCGCCAGCATCGCCCCCTCAATACCGCTGGCAGTTCGGACTACGCCGCGACGATTCGAGACAGCTCGATATCGAGTTCCTGACCACGCTCCGAACCGATCGCATCAAAACATAAGCCCAACAACACGAATGGCGGAAAACTAAAACCAATGACGCGAGATCATTTTCAAACTCTGTAAACGATTACCGAGCGGCTATGCTTCGACTTAGGGAGGCGACATGATCATCGACGTGCATAGTCATGCTTGGGAATATCCGGCTCACTTTAGTGACGATTTTCGTCAACAGGCGAAGCGGGCGAAGGCGGGGGTC
>CAIJTL010000647.1 GCA_903823545.1 uncultured Planctomycetaceae bacterium | reverse complement strand
GTTACATGGACGACGGCGTGATGATTGGCTTTCCGGACATAGGCAAGCCGATTTGGGCTCCAGAATTCGGATTAACCAGCACGTGTGGCGTTCTGTTTTTTGAGGTGAAGGTTCCCAGCTTTAAATGCAGTGGGAACTGATCCGCTCCGGGAAACGCATCAGTCAATCCTGTTGCGTTAGTTCGCGCAGCTTGACTCATCGCGTCGCCGCCTGTGAAATTCCCTCCGCTGTAGGTGGCTTACTCGGTCGGCTGGGAACTTGCTGAGTGACTCACTGTAGGCGAATCAGATGATCGGACTTGTCGAGAGGCTGGGATCGCATCTGCGGATGTGATTCTCTCACAGGTTTTGATGCTGACGAGCCGCAGTTTGGGATGGGCAGAACGCCCATCAGGTGAGGTTGTCCGGCGGATTGTTTGGTTGGCGAAGGCCCGTTTGAACAATCGGCGGGAGACGAACCGGCGGCTAGGCCGCCGTGGTTTTAGGGTCAGGCTCAGGAGACAGGCTATGAATGGCATGTCACAGGGCACCCGCGTGGTCATTTCTGGCCTTGGGGTGGTGTCGCCAATTGGCATTGGTTCGGAAGCGTTTTGGGATAGTCTGCGCGCTGGACGCTCAGGGGTAAATTATCACTCGGCATTTCCGGAAGCAGAAATTCCATGTCGCTTTGCTGCGGAGGTGCGGGACTTTATTCCCGAGGAGCAGGTCGCCTGTAAGCGGCTATTGAAGGTGATGTCTCGTGAGATTCAGCTCGGAGTTTCAGCGGCTTCGCAAGCGATGGCCGACGCTGGTTTGAGTTCCGGATCGATCGATCCAGAGCGTCTCGGAGTGGTCTATGGTGCGGGGCGGATGACGAGTACTCCTCAAGAGCTCGTTGACGCAGCGGAGTTTTGTCGCGGTGAAGATGGCCGATTCCATCACGAGCGCTTCAATGCCGACGCGATGAGCCAGATTGCACCGCTTTGGTTTCTGCGACAATTACCGAACATGCCCGCCTGCCATGTCTCAATCGAATTCAATGCACAAGGCCCCAACAACACCATCACCGCACGCGATTCATCGACATTACTTGCACTTGCCGAAGCGGTCTCGTGCATTGAGAGAGATGCTGCGGACGCGATGATCGTTGGAGGATGTAGCTCACATATTCAACCGGTCGACGTTGCCAAGTTCCATCTGTTTGAAGGGCTGACTCATCGCGATGGTGACCCGGCAAAAGCCTGCCGCCCGTTTGATTTGTCTCGTGATGGAACGATCCTGGCCGAAGGGGCGGGAGCGTTCGTGATCGAGCGATTGGAGCACGCTCAGCGTCGCGGTGCTCGAATCTATTCCGAGATACTTGCTGTAACGTCTGGTTGCGATGGTCGCGTCGAAGACGATGCTTCTGCCGGTCGCGGGCTCGTTGGAGCGATTCAATCGGCGTTGCGTCGAGCGGGAGTCGATCCTCGAGACCTCGGACATATCAACGCTCACGGCAAGAGTACGCAAGTTGATGATGCGATCGAAGCTCGCGCGTTTCATCGAGCACTCGGGACGTCTGCTAAAACAATTCCCGTAACCGCATTGAAGAGTTACTTCGGTCAAGCAGATTGCGGCTCTGCGGCGATAGAACTCGCTGGCAGCTTGCTGGCAATGCGTCATGGCGAATTGCCGATGACGTTGAACTACAAAACGCCTGACCCCAACTGCCGTTTGCGAGTCGTTCACGACGAACTGCATCGACTCCGAAGTCCGCTTGCATTGAAAGTGAGCCGTACTTCGATGGGACAAAGCGCCGCAGTTTTGTTGCGATCAGCAACTTGATTTGGCGAAGTCGGATGAGTTGGCTTACCAAATGACGAAAAACCCCGGTCACTTTCGCGACCGGGGCTATCGTAAACAGTCAGTGGAACGCCTGGGGCCTTTACTCGCTAATGACGAACCCGCTAGGGGTTGTCACGAATTGCTCGAGCGTTTTCTGACTGGTGAAGAGGTACAGCCGATCTTTGAACCACACGGCGTGGTCCAGCGATCCTTCTTTTGTCACTTTTTCTTTCAGCAGGACAACATCGTTGCCACCGGAAACCGGAGCGTATTGTTCCGGGTGCTTTTCGAATGCGACCTTCGCGTCATCGCTGCTGAAGTAGTAAGTGCGGCCTTTGTAGGTTGCCGTGTGTTCTGGCAGTGCATTCTTGAGGTCGCGAGAGTCTCGCAGTGCGACTGCACAGAAACCTTTGAGACCACGCAGTTCGCCTCGTTCTTTGATGAGCTTAACCTTGGCATCGATTTCCTCGGCACTCACTTGAGCCTTGGTTGATTCTTCAACGGGTGGCTCTGTCGCTTTCTCTTCCGCAATGACCAGGTCTTCTGCTTCAGATGGAAGCGGAATGCTGTCGAGGTCGATTTTTGATTTGGACTCTTTGTCGTCATCGAGTGACAGGGCATCGGAATCTTCTTCTTCGTCAATTGCCTGTTTCGGTGTCGGCTTGGCCGATTTCGACGTGGTGATCTCAGTCGACTCCTCGTCGAGAGACAGGCCACTAAACGGGTTTGACTCCGGCTTTGCTTCAGGTAGTGCATCAGGTTGAATCTTCGCTGCGGTCGCGGTGTCATCGACTGCCTCTTCGGGCATATCGCTGAAGGCGTTCTCAATGGCAGCATCAACAGTGGCTATCGGCTTTGCAGAATCCTCGGTCAAATCACCCTTCGGTGCGATGTAGTCTGGATCGCCAGGGACCGGTGGCAAAACCTTGGAAAGTTCGCTTCCAAAGTCGGCAGCAGCGGCTGCTGCCTGAGCCTTGGGCTCAAATTGAGCTGGCGGAGCAGGGGCAATCGGCACTTGGTTAATTGGTGCAGGTTGCAAGCGAGCTGCGCTAGCTTTGTTAAATTGATTCGGTGCCGCGTTGAATTGGTTCGGTGCGGTCACAGATTTCGGTTGCACAAATGGTTGACCATTCGGCAAGCGCCCTGCAACACCATTTTGATTTTGAATTGGTTGAGACGGTTGTTGAGGAAGAGGTGCCGGAGCCTGCTTGCTCTTGAACGGATTCAGCTTGCTGAAGAACCCAACTCGGCTGGTCTGCTTAGGGGGAATCGCACCCGATGCGGCGGGCGTCGGAGTGTTTTGACCAACCGGCGAAACCGTACCGGGTTGGGGACGTCGAATTTGATTTTGACCGGCAATCGGTTGTGTATTTGGAGCTTGTTGCAACGTCATTGGGGGCATCTGCCTACCGTCACGACGATAGAGTTCTTCCAACTGTTGTTGGACGGGAGACGGTGCTCCGCTGCTTTGATTCGCTGGTTGGACTGGTGTGCTTGGTTGTTGATACATCGTGGCTTGCACTGAGCGGTTGCTCGGACGAACCATCGGTTTCACGCTGCGACCGCTGAGTTTCGAGCCAGCATCGGGAGCGACGTTTGTCGGGATCGGTTTCGCCGCTGGTTCGCTCGACGAATGGTTTGGCGATCGCAAATTGGATGGCAATAGCCCTGGCGCCGGTTTCGTTTGAGTTCGTTGCGGAGCAAAGTATTCGTCCGCATTCGTATTTTGTTGTGCTTCAGCGACCTGTCCCGCATCGAGCAGGATTGTGCCGCCGAGTACCCACGCTGCCGCTACCAAACCGTGTTTTGTATTCATAACCAAGGCTCCTCCCATCCCTGTCGGGGCCCAATCGGGGATCTGTCATAGAACGTGGTCGTTAAAGCGGTGGATTGCAGGGGTCCGTCTGCCATCCAATAATCCGCCTTGTTGTCCGACCGGTGGGTTGCGGTGTTTCTATCGTCCCAATGGTCGTCGGCTTATGACGACTGTGCGCTGTCTGCGAACGTTTCCTGGCGTGTGGCCAGCACAGCTAGAACAGCCGAAAAGGTTTACCCAGCTTCCGGACGATTCTTCCTTTGATTTCGCAACCCGAACTCAAGTTCGATTTGCAAGATGACGACGCGGCGACACTGGTCTTTTCCAAAATCACACCGAAGGAACAACTCAATGGCAGACGGTCCGACCCCAGCAGTCACACAGACCACTTCAGCGCCTCCGATCATCATTCAACAAATGCCAACACAGCCGATTTGGATTCGTCGATGGTTCGTGCGTGGATTGATGGTCGCGCTGTCGTTCTCGCTGCTCTACTGCGTCCGCCTGAGTTCCGAATACCAACAATATTTTGATGACGGCACTTCACCGACGGAGCGGTATCACTCGGGGGATAAAACCGCTGAAGATAAGATCGCCGTGATTGAGGCGAGCGGAACAATCATGCCCCCTTTTACCGGGCATTTGCTGGATGCGATTAAGAAGGTCAACGACGACGACCACGTAAAAGGCGTGCTGCTTGTCATCGACAGTCCCGGCGGTTTGGTGGCTGACAGCCATCAGATTTACGTGAAGCTCAAAAAGCTCAGCGATAAGAAGCCGATGTTCGTCGCGATGAAGCGAATTGCTGCGTCCGGAGGCGTTTACATCGCAATGGGAGCCGGAGAGAAAGGGAAGATTTTTGCCGAACCGACGACATGGACCGGATCGATCGGGGTCATTATTCCTCGGTATGATGCAAGCGAGCTGGCTGTGAAAGTCGGCGTGAAAACGGACTCATTGAAAACCGGCGAATTTAAAGATTCCCTTGATCCGCTCCGAGCACTTACCGATCGCGACAAGGAGTTGTGGGGGCGGATACTCGACGAATCACTGCAACGTTTCGTGAAAATCGTGGACGATAACCGTCCCAAACTGGATGCAGTTCAGGTCAAGGCTCTCGCAACCGGGCAACTCTTTACGGCCGCCGATGCAAAGGAAAACGGACTCATTGACGAGATCGGTGACGAAGAGGACGCGATCGAAGCACTCAAAACACAATTGGGGCTGAGCAAAGTTCGAGTCGTCAAATACACTTTCCCGGTTTCGCTCATGAGCTTGCTCCTGGGACAGGCTCAAGCCCACGATCCGGAAGTCCGGCTTCGGAAACTGCTAGAAATGTCTGTTCCAAAAGCGATGTACTTCTGCGGTTCAGCGCAGTCATTACCTTCTTTTTGGCAAGCGGTGATTGAGGCTCGTTAAATAACCTGAGCGTAACGAGATAACCATGCGGTTCGTGCTTTTCATCATCGCGTTGCTGGAGAGCATCGGTGGACTGGGCTAAGCCGCCTTCATAGAAACAGTCGGCTGGTCGTTTCCGTGGTATCTGTACTTTGGCTGCCGCTGACCGAGACCTTCTCGTTAGCCGTGCTCTTATCACTTGCGCAATGGCGTAGTCTTCGGTGGTATGCCGCTGCAGGAATCGTTGGCACGGTCGCGTTACTGCAGTGTTTTACGCTGTTTGGCGGGTGTGACAACGGTTCGCGAATTCCATTAGCGATCATGCCATTGACGTTAGTCGTGTTGTCGATCGTGGAAATTTTGGTGAGAGAGGAATTCGGCACGAACGCTTGGTGTTACTGGCAAATCGCCACGGCAAATGTTGCTTGGCATTGGTCGCACTGGCCGGAACTACTCTCGTTTCGGTTGAAGCAATTTGGCATGCACACATCAACGAACTTAAGCGACAGGCCTCAGTTCAGCCGCAAATCAAGCAGAGGACGCATTCAATAATCGTGAGTTGAAAGGGCTTCGCCGCGTGGCGTGGCTGTTGGGAAAAGCATTCGGCACCAGAGAGTTTTCCGAAGAGCAGCTTTTGAAGGACAAGAAGCGTGAATTCAGACTCTACGGTGAGTTTCGCTGGGACAAAGAGCAGCAGAACTTAGTCATCACGCAACATCTTTTTCACGACGACATCATCCGCGAAAAACTCTTACTGCACGCTCAGGAGGTGCTTCAGCACTCGCTGCTCACTCCGGGATTTCGTGAGGATTTGCAAGGTGGATACCTCTCGTTTACGCCACCGTTTGAGCCTCAAGTGACGTGGACTGTCGATGTGGATGCGATTGAGTATGAGTGGCCAATCGGCAAGAAATTCATTCACTCGACGGCGTTCATCGGTCGAAAGCTCGTCGAAGAGTTTGCCAAGCCCGTCAACTAACTCGCTGCAGAACTGTTTCTGTTGCCAATCAAGGGGCGCGTTTTGACGGCGATGAGTGCGTGACGCACGTAGTAACGTCCGAGCCTACTTCAGACGCACCGACACCGCTGACCCAATTGGTACTTCTGGCCAAAGTTTTCCAGCGGGAGTGATGCGAACGGTGATCCACGATTCCGACGATTGATCGCGACGTTGGGCTTGCGGAGCAATCGCATCCACTCGCCCAATCCGCTCGTCCCCCGCGAATTCCAAACGAACCGTCTGGCCCACTTTGATCCGCTTGACTTGTTGCGACGGAACTTCGACTTCCACAAACGGGCGGTCACGGTCCAGGATCATGACCAACGCTTCTCCGGCAGCGACAGGATCTGCAGGCTGTTTCACATACGAGCCGACGAGTCCATGACCAGATGCCGTAACGGTCATCGCACTCTTTTGCTTGTTGAGCGATAAAAGTTGGTCTGTCGTCTGTGCGAGTTTGGCTTCAGCAACCCCAACCCCTGCAGCCTTGCGGATCTTTTCCGGCAGATTTTCACGGAGTTTTTTCAATTCTTGGATGTGTTGGTCACAAATATCAGCCGATGCCTTTTTGACTTCGGACGAGTTTCGAGCCTCTTCTTGGCGAATGACGGCTTGAGCCCGAACGACTTCGGGGGTCACGATCGGATCGCTGGTGAGTGACCCAAAAACACGGTCAGGTTCGCTCATTGCTGTCGGTGCAATGGCTAGCATTCGTCCCGCGCTTGCCTCTTTGGCGAAGTTTCTCCACGTGATGTGTTGGAAGGTCGCAGAGTAATGCTCACGCAGTAATTCAGCCGACTCAAGACGAGTTCGATGCAGAACTTCATCGAGTGATTTGAGTTCCAACGTGATTTGGACGTCAGCTTTCGCTCGGCATTGCTCAAGCGCAGCCTCCAACGCTGTCACATCACGTGATCTTGCAGCAATCTCGCGGTCTAACGAGTCGTCGGCGAGTACCAGCAGGAGCTGATTTGGCTTCACTGAGTCACCAGGTTTGGCAGAGACACGCTCAACTCTCCCTGCTCGCGGTGCGTAGACGATCGACTGTTCGGCGCGCAGAAAGCCTGTATGTCTTAACTCGCCGGAGTGGC
>CAIJTL010000646.1 GCA_903823545.1 uncultured Planctomycetaceae bacterium | reverse complement strand
TGTTCCGCCAGTTTGCCGCTGATCGGGTCGAGGCCGCCGACGACTTTCGGAATTCGTTGAGCTTGGAAATCGGGGTTGCCTGGATCTTCGCGTTCTGGACTGAACGCCAAGAAGTAGTCGCTGCCTGATTTCAAACCAGTCTTGCTGAGGATCGGGAGTACGACATCGCGTGTCGTTGTGGGATAAGTCGTGCTCTCCAGGACGACCAACTGCCCGGGCCGCAAGGCCGCGCGGATTGCTTCAGTCGTCCCCTCGATGTAGGTCATGTCCGGATCGCGACTCTCATTGAGCGGTGTCGGAACACAAATGAGGATGCAGTCTGCCTCTTTGAGGCGACTCATGTCAGAGGTCGGCGTGAATTGTTTCGACGTGAGCCACTGGCCGATCATCTCTGCCGGGATGTGCTTGATGTAGCTCTGCCCTTGCAACAAGGCATCGACCTTTTTCTGGTCGATATCAAAGCCCATCGTCTTGAAGCCCGCCTTGATGAAGGCGTTGAGCAACGGCAGGCCGACATATCCCAATCCGATCACGCCGACAATCGCGCTCTTGTCGCGAATCTTTTGTTCGAGTGCCTCGTGCATCTCTCACCATCCATGTTGCAGAAGAATTTGAATCCATTAGACGACCGGCGTCGTCACATCCAACGCCGCCGTGTCACGTTCCCGGCGGACTGTAGCAGTGCCCAAAAACTGCTGCAATCACAGCAATCGCCAGCGAAAAGGCCGCGTGATTTGGAGTTATTCTCCAAGCCACGCGGCCTCGCAATTTCACCGAACCGCTCATTTCGAGCAGTAACGCACGATGAGATCGTGCAACCGTATTCGGACTAAGCCTCACCACGTGGACGTGGCGTGACGACGAAGTCCTCAAAGCGGAACTCCGATTTGTTGGGATCTGCAATCGTTTGGAACAAAGCGGCAACGACCTGATGGAAGTGAGTCTGCAAGATCGAATAGAAATTGTGCTTTCCATCACGGCGGCAACCAATCAGTCCCGCCGTTCGCAGCAACGCCAAGTGGTGGCTGACAGCGGGTTGGCTTTGTTGCAAGCGTTCGCAAAGAGCGGAGACGTGCAGTTCGCCTTCACGATACAAGTACATCAGCACTCGAAGACGAGTCTCATCAGAAAGCAATTTGAAGATCTGGACCAGATCGCGCTGTAGTTGGTCGGGAAATTGGCTTTCAGAAACAGGTTTATTCAAGAGAACGGGGGGCTCTTCAAGTTCGAGCATGTTTTCCTCAATGGGCTCCGGTAATGATTCGCGTGATCCAAACGGCGCTGCCTGGTTGTCACGCGGATTGTTAGGGTCAAGTTGATCAGCCAAGAGGCAGTCCTTTTGGCAGTAAACGAAATGTGCTCGGTCACTCGTGCAAGTCACGAGCCAACAACACAGACTGCCCGGAGAAAACCGGACAACCATGTTTGAGACAGTTCGAAATGTGTGTGGTGATAAGTAACAAAACGTTGAAGACTGGAATCTAGGAACTAAGTCGTCTCACATTTGAGACTGTTTTGGCGGAATCGCCGTCAGGAAATGCAGAGTTCAGTTGCAAGATTTGCAGGCGTCCTTGTGGGACGTGACTGAATTGCGTGGGGAGTATCTCGGCAGTCAGGATCAACGTCAACAACGACAATCCTGAGAATCCTTAATGTTTAGATAAGGAGGCTCGGTTTGAATTCCGAGTGTTTCGCCAATTTGGCTGGTATGAGGGCGGTTGTGACCGGTTCAACATCGGGGATCGGTCGGGCCATTGCGTCTGAATTGTCACGTGGCGGGGCCGATGTGATTGTTCATGGCTGCCGAAATATCGATGCAGCCAACGAACTCGCTGCACAACTTCAGTCTGACGGCAAACAAGCTCGCGTCGTCATGGCCGATTTGGGACGTGAAGAAAACCTGTCTGACTTTGCTGAGCGATGTTGGTCCGAGTTTGGCGGTGTCGACGTCTGGATCAACAACGCGGGCGCGGATCTTTTGACAGGCGATGACGCAAAGCTGCCATTCTCTCAAAAGCTACAAAAACTGTTTGAAGTCGATGTGCGTGCGACGTTGTTGTTGAGTCGTTTGATCGGAGCCAAAATGGCCGCGTCAAGCGGTGGAGTGATTCTCAACACTGGCTGGGATCAGGCTGAGCGTGGAATGGAGGGAGATAGTGGCGAACTGTTCGCCGCGTCAAAAAGCGCGATCATGGGTTTCACACGCTCGCTCGCGCTGAGCTTGGCCCCGAAGGTGCGAGTCAATTGCATCGCTCCGGGTTGGATTCGCACCAAATGGGGCGAAGGGGCGAATTCCACTTGGCAGGAGCGAGTCTTGCGCGAAACTCCGTTGCAACGCTGGGGGACACCTGAAGACATCGCGGCGATGGCGAGGTTCTTGGTAAGCCGCGAAGCGAACTACATCACCGGCCAAGTCATCAACGTTAACGGCGGAGCGGAACGCTGATGTCAACAGAACGAATCTTGTTTGTGACGGGACGGCTTGCGGAGGTCTCGTTGCGCGAACTGCTGATTCGTCTCGCTCCGAAGGTGGGGTTTGAGTACGACGTTGCCGTGTTGGGGATCAGCGTGGCGGCGTTGATGTCAGTCGATTTCGTCGCCCGCAAGTTGGAGATGCCTGCGCCGTTTGATCGAGTGGTCTTGCCGGGATGGTGCGGTGGTAACTTAACGACGTTGACTCAAAAGTTCGGTTCACCGTTTGAGCGAGGCCCGAAGGACTTGTTTGATTTGCCGGAGTATTTCGGTGGGCGACAGCGAATGCCTGCCGACCTCAGTAAGTACGACATTGAGATCTTGGCCGAGATCAATCACGCGCCGCGCATGAGTGATCGCGAATTGCTCGATCAAGCGAATCGGTATCGAGCGTCCGGCGCGGACTTAATTGATCTCGGCTGCATCCCGGACGAAAGCTGGTCACGAGCGGGGGATGTCACTCGATTGCTGCGTGACGAGGGCTTTCGAGTTTCGTTCGACAGTTTCGATCGCCGCGAAGTGGAACTCGCCGTCGATGCGGGGGCCGAATTGATCTTGAGCGGCAACAGTTCCAACAGCGAATGGCTCGCGGGATGCGATGCGGAAGTGGTCGTGATTCCCGATCAAACGCACGACATTTCGTCGATGCAGTCGACGATGGATCGACTTCAAGAGGCGGGGCGAGCATTTCGGATCGATCCGATTCTGGAGCCGATCGGCTTCGGTTTCGCAGCCTCGCTGGCTCGGTACATGGAAGCCAGAAAGCGTTGGCCCGACGCCGAGATGATGATGGGAATCGGCAATCTGACGGAACTGTCCGAAGTCGATAGCGCGGGGCTGAACTTCATCACGGCGGCCATCTGTCAGGAGCTTGGCATTCGGAGCGTGCTAACGACCGAAGTGGTCAATTGGTGTCGCTCCTCCGTGAAAGAGTTTGATCTCGCTCGGCGTTTGATGCGGCACTCGGTGACGCAAAAGGTCTTGCCGAAGCATGTGAATTCGCAGCTTGTGATGGTCCGTGATCCGAAGGTTCACGAGCTGGGTTCCGAGGGTTTGCAGCGACTGGCGGAACAGATCCGGGACGCGAACTTCCGAGTCTTCGTCGAGCGTGGCGAATTGCATCTCATGAATCGAGACGGTTACTGGCACGGGATCGATCCGTTCGAGTTATTCGACGAGATCATCAAGACCGTCCCGATCGATACGTCGCACGCGTTTTATCTCGGCTATGAACTGGCGAAGG
>CAIJTL010000645.1 GCA_903823545.1 uncultured Planctomycetaceae bacterium | reverse complement strand
GGCCGCATCATGCGTCCGAGCACCAGCAAGATCCTCAGCAACGCGATGAAGGTCGGTTAGTTCTGCTCCGAAGCACTGGTTGCAGAAGTTGTCAAACTTTTGCCCGGAATGCCCACGAGCTCATTGATCGTCAGTATCAAAATCAACAGCCCGGCGTCTCAGCGATGCCGGGCTGTTTCATTTTCCAGCTCTCCGCGATTTCTTTGGTTTA
Organism: uncultured Planctomycetaceae bacterium; assembly: GCA_903823545.1. Taxonomy (GTDB): domain Bacteria; phylum Planctomycetota; class Planctomycetia; order Planctomycetales; family Planctomycetaceae; genus SXKJ01. The sequence continues at coordinate 2,570 of CAIJTL010000645.1, read as the reverse complement.
TGCGGCCCGCATGCACCACTTATCACTCTGACAAACTCGATTGCGCGTCGAGATCGAGTGCCGCGCCCCAAGAGTCTCGGATCAGCGCGACTTTGCGTTCTACTGAGCGGAGTGAGAGTCCGAGTTTGTTGGCCGTTTCTTGTCGCGAGTCCCCCGCGAGGCAACTGAGTGCGACTTGCCTCAAAAGGTCGTCTTCCAACGACGCAAGCAGTCGTTGCAGTTGGTCATCCAGTTGGACGAGCAGTTCCGGGGACGGCTCGGTACTCGGAACCGTGTGGAATCCCTCGTCGGCGGAATCCGAATCGTTGTTCATCGCGAAGATCGAATCTCCGCGCACTATGCCGCCACCTCGTTTTTGCCGTTGATGATGCCGTCGCTGGTCGAGCACTTGGTGTTTGGTGAAGTGTCGCAGCAGCTTGGTGAGATCTTCGCGGCGCAAGTCGTCACCAAAGCGTCCTTCTGTGACGCCGCGACACAGCTCGTAGAAGACCGAAAGAGCGACATCTTCTTCGTCGGAGGCTCGGCGACCGTTTGGGCCGAGTTGTTTGCGAGCTTCGCTGACGAGTGTCTGACAACAGAGACGCCATAAATCGGTTGCGGCCTCTTCGCGACCCTGGCGAAGTTCCAGATACAACCGAGTGACTGAAGCATCTTCGTTAAACATCAGCGTGATTCCCCGCCTCCAGCAGGCGGGCGAATGGTAGCTATCCAACGGCAGCAGAGTAAGACAGTTCTGCGAGCAGGAACGGTTTGCGAGCGAGGCTCCAAATCAGAACCACGGAAACCAAACCGGCCATCGCGGATCGTTGCGGAGCAAACAGACCGCCTGTGCGACAAACGGCATGCTCAACCAACCACAAGCCCGTTTGAATTCTTTGGTCAGCGTTCGAGTTTCAACATCGAGAAACTCTGGCGATTGATACAACGACCATCGAGGCCACAGGCGCGGGACGGACTTCAAATAGTCTTCGTAAGCCAATCCAAATCGCCCTCGCAAATGTTGCTCTTCTGCGGGGATAACCGTCCAAAGGTAAATTGCGAGTGGCACGAGCAAACCGATGCCAAAGATTCCGCTCTTGAGGAACAACGGCTGCGACAAGTAGAGCAAAAACGTACCGAGATACAGCGGATTCCGGCACAGCGAATATGGGCCGTGAGTCACAACGCTGGCTGACTTACGACCGCCGATAAACAGCGTTGCCCAAATTCGAAACGCCAAACCGGCAACAAAGCTCAGCCAACCGAAAGACGTACACGCGAATGCCAGCCAACTACCTTCGACAACTCGCGGATGTGAAAAGACAACTGGAATCCAACTGAGAATCAGCCAAAACGCAATCAGTTTCGATCGGGCGTTGAACCAAAAATCGACTGACAAGTTCCGTGGGCGAGTCTCTGCTGGTCGTCGCTCTGTGTTGTCGTCAACGGCGACGTCAGGTTGATCCATTCAGCGAGAACTCCATTAAATGCAGTTGGCAGTCCGAAGCAACAATTGATTGATTAGGGTTATTTGCGAAAAAAAACTGGAGCAAGAGTTCGCGCGAACGAGGTTTCTCAGAATCCTCTGGTTCAAGCAAGGTAAATCCTCGAAGTTACCAAGGTTCGACAGCTCGCCAATGGTTAAATGGCCGCAATCCTCCGTAATGCCTGACAAGTTCGAGCGGAGTGTTCCGCTCAGCGTGCCAACCAACCGCCATCAATGACAACGATACTGCCATGCATGTAGTTCGCCGCGTCACTCGCAAGGAAGACGGTCAGTCCGGCGATTTCATCAGGACGTCCCCAACGCCCAACCGGAATACGGTCGAGGATTTGAGGGGCTCGCACGGGATCCGCTCGCAACGGACTGGCCATGTCTGTTTCAAAATAGCCTGGAGCAATGCAGTTAACGTTGATCCCCTGACTAGACCATGAGACCGCCAGCGATTTTGTCAGGCCAGCAATCGCATGCTTCGCCGCTGCATATGCGGGGATGTTCAACCCCGCTTCAAACGACATGATGCTCCCAACGTTGATGATCTTTCCTCGCCCTCTTTGAAGCATGTGAGGGGCTGCTTGTTGGCTGAGGTCGAATGTGGCATTCAGATGCAATTCGAGTTGTTGCCGCCATGCTTCTTCCGGAAAAACTTCGGGGGGATACCTGCGGCCATCTCCGGCGTTGTTGACCAAAATGTCGACTTGGCCAGCGAGTTCGATCGCACGATTAACGAGGCCAATTCGCTGAGCAGGAATCGACAGGTCAGCCTGAATGTCAAAAAAACGCCGCCCTGCCCCTTCGACAAGTCGGCGAGTCTCATCGGCCTGACCGCTTTTTGAGACACAGACAATATCCGCTCCCGCTTCTGCGAGCCCCCAGGCCATAGATTGGCCTAAGCCACGCCGCCCACCAGTAACGATTGCGATGCGATCATTGAGTTTGAATTGATTCAGAATCATGGTCGTCTCAGGTTAGGCTGGATTTATAGGAGAAATGGGAAACATGATTTTCGGACGTTTCATCAGTCCCATGGCTCCCGTTATTCCCATCACACAAAACTCATCGTTCGCTTCACGGAGCTAACGCGCGGTCG
>CAIJTL010000644.1 GCA_903823545.1 uncultured Planctomycetaceae bacterium | reverse complement strand
GAATGATGGCGAGCGCGCGACGGAGTTTCGGCACTTCGTCCCGAATCTCATCGACAAAACTCTCGATCGCTTCGCGGCTCATGGGAGACTCCGTGCCTCGCAACTCCAATGTCATTGACCTGCCGCAGGGTTACTTCAGTGCCTTCAGAATCAATGAACCAACTGGCCCGGTGTGCTCACTCGAATGGTCAAAGACCAACGACGACCGCGGCTTGCTCCTCGGCAATCGGAATGCAGCCACAGAGCTTTGCAATGCGTCCGCCAATTCGGCGAGATTGTCGATCGACAACGCCGCGTGCTTTGTGCCGAGTGCAGTTTCTTGCGTGACACTCGAAATCTCGTTCATCGATTCAGCTAAGACTTCTGCGGTTTGCGCCTGTTGGCGAGTCGTTTCAGTAATCGACTCGATCAGTTCGGCCAGTTCTTTTGACACCGAATCAATCTCACCGAGCGTGTAACCCGCTTCCGACGCGAGCTTCGACCCGGCGACCACTTCTTGAGTACAAAGTTCCATCGCGGTGATCGCTTCTGTGGTTTCACGCTGGATCGCTTTGATCAGAGTTTCAATTTGCTTTGTTGCGTGGTTTGCACGTTCTGCGAGTAGTTCCACTTCCTCGGCAACCACAGCGAAACCCTTCCCCGCATCTCCAGCCATCGCCGCTTGAATTGATGCGTTGAGCGCGAGAATACTCGTTCGATCGGCGATGTCACCGATCAATTGCACGATCTCACCGACCTCTTGTGACGATTCACCGAGTCGCTTAATCCGCTTCGCGTTTTCTTGCACTTGATCGCGGATGCGATCCATACCGTCCATCGTGTTTTGTACGGCTCGCGTTCCCTGCTCCGCATTTTCCCGAGCTTTGTTCGCAACGGTTGCTGATTGTTGAGTGTTCTGCGAAACCTGTTGAATCGACGACGCCATTTCTTCGATCGCGGCGGATGTCTCGGAAATCTGATGTGACTGCTGTTCGCTGCCTGCGGAAAGATGATCGGTCGTCTTCTGAATTTCTCCCGCCGAGATCGTCACTTGATTCACGGTCTCATGCAGGTTGGAAATGATTGTTCGCAGTTGGAAGATCATGTGATTGATCGATTCCGCAATTCCGCCGGTGACGTCTTCGGTCACCTCTGCTTCTTGAGTCAGGTCGCCACTGGCGATGATCGCCACTTCTTCTTTCAGCTTCTGCACCGCGAGTTGAATTCGGTCTCGCTCTTCGCGAGTTTGAATGAGTGACAGCGTGTTGTCGCACATCGCATTCAGCGACATCGCGACAGTTCCTAATTCGTCTTCCGAGAGAACCGCCGCACGAGCCTCGAAATCACCGATACCAATCTGGTTCAACATGCCGGTGATCGAATCGGTTTGCCGAGTGAGATTGCTTGCCATCGCGTAGCTGGCAACTAACACGACAATCGTCGCGAGTGCCGCGATTGCCAACATCGCGAGGAACAAACGAGTCACAGGCTCGCGAACCTCAGCCTGATCAATCTTGGTCAGCAGCGCCCAGGTAACGGCGTTTTTCTTATCTTCCGACTTATGCACAGTCACTGGTTGCCACGTCATCAGCGTTTTGGCGCCGCGATAGTCGGGTAACAATTGCGTCCCTGTACCACCAGCCAACGCTGATTCCATCGCGGTGGAATCGACGCGGAGATCTGAATTCAGAATCGCACTGAACTGACTTGTCGAATTTGATTTCGCGAGTTCTTCCGCGAATCGCGAGTTGTTGCGGAGCAAGTGATCGGAACCGAAAGCGATCGTCTCACCGGTTTCGCCTAAGCCCGTGTGGTCGTCCAAAATTGTTGCAACTTGTGTAATCGGAACCTGGAAGACAACGATTCCAATCTTTTTGCTGGCCTCAAAAACCGG
>CAIJTL010000643.1 GCA_903823545.1 uncultured Planctomycetaceae bacterium | reverse complement strand
GGTTAGTTTTGAAACCGCCTATATCGCGTTCCGGCTGATCAATGTCACCGGTGACGCGAACGCCGTTCATCGCTGTATTGCGTGTGTGGTTTGCATGGCGGTCTGCATCTATGGAGACCGTGCTGTTGCCGGAGACAAGAGTGTTGCAGCGGAGCGGGTTTCGTTTCGGCGGGATGTGATGGCGGTGTTGTCGAAGGCGGGATGCAATCTGGGGACGTGTCACGGAAACCAGAATGGCAAGGGTGGTTTTCGGTTGTCATTGCGCGGTGAGAATCCGGAGGCTGACTATGCGACGCTGACTCACGATCAGAATGGGCGACGGGCGAATGTCGTCAATGCGGATCAGAGCTTGTTGTTACTCAAGGCGACGATGCAGGTGCCGCATGAAGGGGGGAAACGATTTGATGATGAGTCGCCGGAGTATCTGATTTTGCGACGCTGGATCGCGGCGGGATTGCCTCGGTCGCGGGATGATGAAGTCTCGGTGTCGAGGTTGGTGGTGACGCCCAGCGAGCAGGTGTTGATCGAACCGTCGGACTCGGTCTCGCTGCGAGTCTTGGCAATCATGGCGGATGATTCGACGCGCGATGTGACTCGGTTGACGTGCTTTGATGCGTCGCAGCCGATCGTCTCGATCTCCGTCGATGGACTGGTGAAGCGAGAGCGATTTGGCGAAGTGACCGTCGCGGTGCGATACCTCAATCAGCAAGTTCCGATGCGGTTGGCGTTCATTCCGATGCGACAAGGTTTTGCTTGGAAAGGTCCGCAGCCAACGAACTTCCTCGATGAGAAAGTCTTCGCCAAGTTGCAGTCACTGCGGATGAATCCGTCTGAGGTTTGCGATGACACCACCTTCTTGCGACGTGCGTCGCTCGATTTGATCGGCGTCTTGCCGACCGCTGATGAAGCGCGAGCGTTTGCGAAAGAGGCTCGGCCAGACAAACGCGAGCGACTGATCGACGCTTTGCTCGACCGACCGGAGTTCGCAGACTTCTGGGCGATGAAATGGGCTGATCTGTTTCGAGTCGAAGAAAAGACGCTCGATCGCAAAGGAGTCACAACGTTTCATGCGTGGATTCGAGACAGCGTGGCGACGAACAAGCCACTTGATCAATTCGTTCGTGAGCTGATCGCCGCACGTGGCAGCACTTACGAGCAACCGCCGAGCAATTTCTATCGAGCGATGCGTGACCCGATCACTCGCGCGGAGACGGTCGCTCAACTGTTTCTCGGCGTGCGTCTGCAATGTGCGAAGTGCCACAATCATCCGTTCGACCGATGGACTCAGACCGATTACTACGGTTGGACGAATTGGTTTTCTCGCGTGAAGTATGAAGTGCTCGAAAACCGCCGCCGCGACACGAACGATCAACACGAATTCGATGGCGAGCAATTGGTCCTGATGGCCGCGGAAGGTGACATCGATCATCCTGCGACAGGTAAGCCTGTCCCGCCTAGGTTTTTGAGCGACACATCGAGTCGAGAAAAACAAAGCCCCGTTTCAGCCGATCGGCTGCTGCAATTGGCAGAATGGCTCACGAGTCCGAACAACCGGCGGTTCACGGAAGCTCAAGTGAATCGTGTTTGGTTTCATCTCACGGGACGCGGCATCGTCGATCCGATCGATGATTTCCGAGCGACGAATCCGCCGTCAAATCCAGCATTGCTGCAAGCGTTGACTGACGACTTCATCGCGCATCGGTTTGATGTGAAGCATCTCATTCGGACGATCGTTTCGTCGCGAACGTATCAGCTTTCCGCCATACCGAACGAAACGAATCGCGATGACGAGAGCAATTTCTCTCACGCGGCAGTCCGACGCTTGTCTGCCGAACAACTGGCGGATTCGCTCGCGTTGGTGCTTGATGCGCGGCTCTCGTTCGGTGGCTATCCCGAAGGGACGCGAGCGTCGCAGTTGGCCGGTGCTCGCGTCATTCGTCGGCGAGATGGCGGGCCGTCGAGTGGCGATTCGTTTCTGACGACATTCGGCAAACCTCCCCGATTACAAGCCTGCGAATGTGAGCGATCAGAAGACTCGACTCTCGCCCAAACGTTTCAACTTGTCAGCGGCCCGATCCTCAATGACCTGCTGGCTCGATCCGATAATCGTTTGAAACGTTGGGCTGCACTCGATGCCTCGGCTTCGATAGAGGCGATGATCGAAGAAGTGTTCTGGACAATTCTCAGCCGACCTCCGTCGCCCACAGAACTGACCGCCGTTCGGAAGCACATAGCATCATCGAACGACCGACGAGCAAACTTGGAAGACATCGTTTGGGGGCTGTTGAATTCGGATGAGTTTTTGTTACGTCGTTAGCGAACTCATTCTGCCATGCGGTTTTCAACGCAAAGGTGCGGAGGTTCGCAAAGAATCGCAAAGGTTTGGGGCAGTCAATTTTTTAGTTCGTTATTGAATCCTGAAGTCGATCAACTCTGACACTTTGCGTACCTTTGCGATGCTTGGCACCTTTGCGTTGGAAAAGATCGCCCCGAAGAAGAGATCGTAAATTCGTAGCACAGGCGGCTCGCCTGTTGATGCATAAAAAACACAGGCGAGCCGTCTGGGTTAAGTTGGAAAGAACCAACTCTATGACTCGTACCACATTTCCTGATCACTCCTTGCCAACCCGCCGTACCGCGCTGCGAGCCGGATCGTTGGGGATGCTCGGACTCTCTTTGTCGAAACTTTTCGCGGCGGAACAATCTGCGAAGAAGCTGCCGGTGCGAGCGAAGTCGGTCATCTTTCTGTATCAGTTCGGCGGGCCGAGTCACGTTGATACGTTTGATATGAAGCCCGATGCGCCGGACGGGATTCGGAGCAAGTTCGCGCAGATCGACACGTCGGTTCCAGGGCTGCGAATTTGCGAGCATCTGCCGGAGATGGCCAAGGTGATGGATAAGGTCACGCTCGTGCGGACGGTGCATCACAACATGAAGAATCACAACTCGGCGGCCTATCACGCGCTGACGGGATTTGCGCCGCCGGTGGATGACATTCGGTTGAAGGACTCGATTGAACTGGCTCCGGCGTATGGCTCGGTCGTCGATCACGTCGCTTCGGGTTCAAGCTCATTGCCGTCATTCGTGGCGGTGCCAACGGTCATGCGTGACGGCTCGGTCACGCCGGGACAGCACGCGAGCTTTCTGGGCAAGCGACATGATCCGCTGTTGATTAACGCGGACCCGAATGCTTCCGATTTCAAACTTCCGGAATTGAGCCTGCCAGCCAACCTCTCGACCGATCGACTGCAAAACCGGCGAGCGATGCAGCGATTGGTCAATGAACAGTCGCGATTGCTGGAATACTCGGCCACCGCTCGAGGGATCGATGAGTACTACGACCGCGCGTTGACGATGCTGGGATCGACTCAGGTTCGCGATGCGTTCGACTTATCGCGGGAGTCAGCGAAACTTCGCGATCAATACGGTCGAACAACTTATGGGCAAAGCTGTTTGCTCGCGCGACGGTTGGTCGAAGCGGGAGTTCGTTTCGTCAACGTTTACTTCGACGAGAGCATCGGCGGTCAAAACACAAAGTCCGGAGGCTGGGACACGCACGGCTTCAACGACACGCGGATGTATCCGATCTTGAAAGGTCGACATCTCCCGTTGACCGATCAGACGCTGCCAGTGCTGATCCGCGATTTGGAAGAACGAGGATTGCTCGACAGCACGCTGATTGTCTGGATGGGAGAATTCGGTCGAACTCCAAAAATCAACGCGAACATCAGCCGCGATCACTGGCCGAGTTGCTACACCGTGTTGCTCGCCGGTGGCGGAGTCCAACGTGGCTACATTCACGGCGTGAGCGACAAGAACGGAGCGTATCCCGACCGCGATCCTGTCCCGTTGGGCGATCTCGCCGCGACGATGTTCGCGGCGATGGGAATCGATCCGCAAACTGAGCTACACGACAAACTGAATCGACCGTTGCCTGCTGCGACGGGCAGAGTCGTGTCGCGCGTCTTTGCGTAGCAATGATGGGGCGAATGAGACTGCTCCTGAAGATGTGGCAAAGGATGACAGCGAATTAAGATTCGCTGTCGTTCCCTGTAGGGGGCATCTGTTTGAGAGTTAGGTCCATACATTCCAAACGTATCAACCAACACGATTTCATCCCGCCGCACATCTAAAGGAATCCTGCATGTTTTCAGTTCGACTGAGGTTCACACGTCAGGACAACTTCGCCTTCGTGACTGTGATCACGACAGTATTGATCGCGTTAGGTTGGCCCGCGCCTTCTGTTGCAGATGACTCAGTCACTGCGCGAGTCGTGATGTATCACGGCTACTCGAAGGCGATCGAATTGAAACGCGGTAACGCTCGTGCGGTCTTGTGTCCGCAAGCGGGCGGGCGAGTTTTGGAGTTCTCGGTTGATGGGCAGAACGCGATGTTCCTCGATGATGAGGAAAAGAACTGGCAGCCGGGAAAGCCAGGGCCAGCATCGGCGGGACGGTTTGATTACGGGCCGGAATTGACGGTTATCGCTCATCCGAAAACTTGGTCCGGCGAATGGACGGGGGAAATCACCAGCGAGCATTCTGCCAAGCTCACCAGTCCTCGCGAAGAGGCGGCGGGCATTCAACTCGTACGCGAATTCCGTTTCATCACACACGGCAAGTCGGTCGGTCTGTCGTGTCAGCAGACGATGATCAACGTCTCCCAAGAAGTTCGCGAAGTCTGTCATTGGGGGCGATCGTTCTCACCCGGTGGTGGGATTTGTTTGATTCCGCTCGGCGATCGACCGAGCAAGTTTCCAAGCAAATACGCGATGTATGAAGAAGGTGCGATCATCAACGTTCGCAACAAAGATGATCTGATCCGTGAGCGAGACGGCTTCCTCGAAATCCTCGCACCGCCACGTAAGCCGAAACTTGGCTTTGATTCGCATGCCGGTTGGCTTGGTTACGTCATGCCGAACAACACGCTCTTTGTAAAACGGTTCGCGACATTCCCCGACCGCGTCTACAACGAAGCGGCGGGGTTGACGTTGTCGGTTTGGTATCCGACGGGGCCGCGCATCGAACTGGAGCCAATCGGGCCTCGCGAACGTTTGCAGCCGGGAGAATCAGCGTCCTTCACCGAAGATTGGTGGTTGTTATCGCATCCCTTTCCCAAAGAAGGTCAGTCGATCGATCTGCAACGTTTGCGCGAGCAGGTCGCGAAAGAGACCGCTGTTGCACACAAAATTGCGAACTGATTGGTGAGAGATGTCGGTCGATGGTTTATGCTGCCTGACTCAAACATCGTCAAACGGAGGCTCAAGGTGCTTAACCTCGTTCAAACTCGAAATGGTCTGACGCCGTCGACTGCTGACTTGTCGCGCCGCCACTTGTTGCAAGTCGGTGGGCTAGGATTGATGGGACTGTCGCTGCCGAAGCTACTTGCGGCGGAACAGGCGGCGGGGTCGGGAGACCCGCGCCGATCTTCGGGCAAAGGACGCCTCAGCCCACGTGCCGATCATTGCATCGTGTTGTTTCTGGATGGCGGGCCGAGTCATCTCGACATGTGGGACATGAAGCCCGATGCGGCGGACGGCATTCGCGGCGAATTTCAGCCGATTGCAACGTCGCTGCCGGGTTATCAAGTCAGCGATCAAATGCCGAAGCTCGCTCGGCACATGCACCAAGCGACCGTCGTGCGGTCGATGCATCACGGTGTGAATAACGCTCACGCCGCTGCCGTGTATGCGGCGATGACGGGTCACGACCGAGGTGAGATCGGTGGAGGAACTCGCCCGACTGATTACCCGTCGCCGGGATGTGTGTTGTCGATGGTTCGTCCGCCTGATCGAGCGATCGTGCCGCAAGTTCATTTGCCGTATATCACCGCCGAAGGAGCCGGTGGTCCGCCACAGCCAGGTTTCTTTGCAGGCATCTTGGGCCGCGCGAAAGATCCGTTATTTGTGCTGCGAGACCCGAACTCCCCGGACTTCGCGATTCCAGAATTGACGCTGCTCGCGGATGTTTCGACCGAGCGACTCGCGATGCGACGCGCGTTGTTTCAAGAAGTCGATCGACAACTCTCGCAACAAGCGGGACCGAACATCGCCGATGGAATGACCGGCTTTCAACAGCGAGCGCTGCAATTGCTGACTTCTGAGAACACGCAGCGAGCGTTTCGTTTATCCGACGAACCGGACTCAGTGCGTGATTCTTACGGACGAAACATTTACGGACAGAGCACGCTGTTGGCGCGACGCTTGATCGAAGCGGGGACACGCATGGTGACTTTATCGTGGGCACCTGATGCGAACGCGACATGGGATACTCACGGCAGCAACTTCAAGAAGCTCAAAGGAACGCTGCTTCCACAGCTCGACGCCGCTTGCTCAAGCTTGTTGGCAGATCTGGAGGCTCGCGGACTGCTTGAGCGAACGATCGTTGCCGTGTTTGGCGACTTCGGGCGAACTCCGAAAATCAACGCTGCGGACGCGGGTCGAGATCACTGGAATTACTGCTACAGCTTGATGCTGCTTGGTGGCGGATTCGCGAAGGGAAAGATCTACGGCAGCAGCGACAAGATCGGCGCTTTCCCCGCGTCCGATCCGCTGATTCCCGGCGACATCATCTCCACGATCTACCATTGCCTCGGTCTGCGTCACGACATGGAGATCCACGACCTGTCGAATCGGCCCTATCGGCTGGTTCCGACGGGTGATGTGGTTGAAGCCTTGTTGGCGTGAACGCCGAATCGCAAGACGTGAGCCACTTGAATTCCGGCTCTTTCATTCGAATTACTCACAGAAACCACAACACGAATGTCGCACGAACATGACTATCAACGCCGCGTCACCGAGATCGGGCCGACGCGGTTTCTTTCAGGAACAAGCATCGAGATTATCCGAGAAGTTTCACTGACCGAACCGCCGCGACATGCTGTGTTTGATTTTGACGGGACGCTCAGTCTGATTCGCGAAGGTTGGCCCGAGGTCATGGTCCCTTTGATGGTCGAAGTGCTGCGAGCAACTGGCACGTCTGAGAGCGACGCCGATCTGTCGAAGCTGTGCCTCGACTTCATCATGCAGCTCAATGGCAAGCAGACGATCTATCAGATGATTCGATTGGCCGAAGAGGTGCGCAAGCGCGGCGGAACGCCCGCAGAACCGATCGTCTACAAGCAGGAATATCACGATCGGCTGCTGGTCCGAATCAATCATCGTCGCGATGGATTACGCTCAGGCACGATCGCTGCCGACGAATATTTGGTTCCTGGCTCGGTGGCATTACTGCAAGAGTTGAAAGCTCGCGGCGTCGCGATGTATCTCGCAAGCGGGACCGACGAAGTTTATGTGCGTGAGGAAGTCGAACTGCTCGGACTGACGTCGTTCTTCGGGCAGCACATTTATGGCGCTCGCGACGACTACCAGAATTTCTCGAAGCAGATGGTCATCGAACGCATCTTGCGTGAGAACAACGCCGCCGGAACAAAGCTGATCGGCTTCGGCGACGGATATGTCGAGATCGATAATATCAAAACCGCAGGGGGCACTGCGATCGCCGTTGCGAGCGACGAAAAAAGCAAAAGCGGTAAGGCAGATCCTTGGAAACGCGATCGGCTGATCGGCGTTGGAGCCGACGTCGTGGTGGCGGATTATCGCGACTCGAAAACGCTGCTCGATTACTTGTGGCCGCAAAGATAAATGAGGCCGGAAGATTGGTCATTGGTTATCGGTCATTGATCATTTGCCTTGCAAAAATGACCAACGATCAATGACCGATAACCAACGACCAATCTTCCCCTTTTCGTCACGCTGGCTCAAAGCGTCCATCCGGGAAGCGGCGCATTCCGATCTCGGCGTAGGTTGGCGGGACCGAGAAGACTTGTAGGCGAACGGTTTGATCGCCGACGAGTCCAGCGATCGTGATGAACGATCGAGCCCATGACGAGCGTGTATCTCGTGGTGACGGAAACGCGCTCCAGACAAGCTCGGTCACTTTGCTGAAGTGGGCCATGAGCTGCTGAATGTCAAACTCGAAATTGATGTGACGAGTCTCACCGTCACGTCGCCCACCCACGATTTCGTAGGAGCCAAGGTAGAGTCCGACGACCCATGCTCCTTCTGTCAGGTTACAGTCGAAGCCGACACGAGCGACTCCGATCAGTGGATCAAAGAGGTCGGCGATGCAGTCAATGAAATGCGTGAGCCATTCTGGGCGGGATTCCTTTTTGGGGCGATCCTGCTCCTCGGTATCCAGTTTTTGCAGGAAGTGCTCAATGGGAAGATGGTGTTGGCTCACAGTCTAGCTCCGAGTTGCGTCGTCATTCGGCCAAGGTCACGTGAGATATCGGGGTGTAGACCCCTTGGCCTTCCCACGAAGTGTGCCTCATGAAATTCTTCGTGCGGCGTTTTGATGCACGAGTCGCAAGATACCGGCAGTACGGTGTCTCGCGGCAACAGCCGTGACGGTCAGTCTAATCGAGGCCGTTGTTCGGGATTGGCAAGGTGTGCGGAGAGAACCGTGACGGGAAAAAACGATCAAGCGGGACGCGCGGGAAACGCTCTATTCTTAAGCGTCACATCCCGAACATTCGCCTTGAAAACCTCAATCGAATTCGTCGCGGCGATCGTCTGAATTCACGCAACCCCGACGGCTTCATGACTGGAACGGTTCAAACAAAGTTAGAAGCTTTCGTCATTGAGCAAATCGTCGTCGGTAATCATTCGATGACCTCGCTCTTTCAGAACCTTCAAGGCCATGTCGAGATCGTCCACCGAAAGAGCAATCGCCCCTTTTCCGTGACCTCGATAAATCAGCGGATAGGTGTAGTGGATGTTGACTTCGGCCTGCAGCAACGAAGTGCATAACGACACAAAAGGCTGATCTCCTTCTGGAAGCTCGACTCCGATCACATCACTTTCAAAGAACGCAAACCCCGACAGATTCAGAATTTCGCGTCCTCGGTCATACGAACTGAGCACGATTCGTGCGAATGCAGAGTCATGAGAATCAATGATGCACAGCGCGACAATGCGCAGGTCGTGTCGCTCGAAATGTCTCAACAGATCACGGAGACGCCCGATCCGGTTCTCCAAGAAGACGCAGAACTGCCGTAGGCAGGGCCAATCGTGGTCGCGAGCCGTGGCGTCCGCGATCCCTAGACCGTCAAACTGCATGGCCATGTAGTATTTCCCGCATCCGTGACTGAGGGAGGTTGCCGCTTTAGAAAGGAAATTGCTTGCGGCCTCAACGAGTTGTTCTGCTGTCGCTTAATGTGGTATCACCCCTTGGCGAGAAGCGTCTCGCGCGAAAGCAGCAGAGTTGTACCCCGATTTGACAAAATGCGTCAACAAGTGAGTTTTCGATGATACGAACTTGTCTCTTTGATATGGGCAACGTCCTGGTTTTCTTTTCTCACGACCGAATGTGCCAACAACTCGGTCAATTGTGCGGCCTAACCAGCACGGAAATGCGTCGTTTGCTGATCGACTCTGGGGTTCAATGGGACTATGAACGTGGCCGCCTTACGCCCGCTCAATTTCACGACTGGTTTCAAAAGGCGACTGGACGTGACGTCGCGATCGCTGAGTTGAACCGCGCTGGAGCCGACATATTTTGGCCGAACGAACCGATCGTTTCTGTTCTAGACGAGCTCAAACAACTCGGAATTCGTCTCGTTTTGCTTTCCAATACTTGTCAGACGCACTTCGACTGGATTTGGGAACATTTTGATGTTCTGCAGCGGTTTGATTCTCATGTGACGTCTTGCGGTGCCGGAGCGGTGAAACCGGAGCCAGCGATCTATCAAGCAGCCCTGAATGAAATTGGTTGCGAGCCGAACGAGTGCTTTTACACCGATGATATTTCTCAATACGTTGAGGCTGGGCGATCGCACGGCCTTTCGGCGGAAGTTTTTACCGACGTTCCTAACTTGAGGAAGCATTTGCGAGATCGAGCGCTTGTCATTCCTTAAAGATTGAGTCTTTGCTTCAAAAGTGAGTCGCTTGCAAAGAGGTTGGTCGCTACTACAATCCCGCGTCCCACAATCAGTAGAGATTTTGGCTGAACATCGAAGAACAATTGAGCTTTCACAAAGCGAGTGAGATTCAGGAGAGACGTGCATGGGGCGGTATACGGGTCCGAAGGCGCGCATCAATCGCCGTCTGGAGCAGCAGGTTTACGAAAATTCCGGCGCAATTAAGGCGTCTGAAAAGCGTCCGCAGCCCCCTGGACAGCACATTCGCAAGAAAAAGCTCTCGACCTTCGGTCAGGGCATGCGTGAAAAGCAGAAAATTAAGTACTACTACGGACTTCGTGAACGTCAACTTCGACGCTACTTCGACGAGGCTCGTCGATTGCCTGGCAATACCGGCGAACGTTTGATGGTGATGTGCGAGCTTCGGCTCGACAACATTATTCGTCGTTCTGGTATGACTCGAACCCGGCTGCAAGCCCGACAAGGCGTTGTGCATTCGCACTTCCAAGTCAACGGTCGCACGGTCAGCATTCCGTCGATGTTGCTCAAGCCAGGTGATGTGATTCGCGTTCGCAATCGCCACAACTTGCAAAAATACTACCAAGAACTCGCTGGCAACAACGGATCTGAACGCTGCGATTGGCTGTCGCTCGATGAGAAGGGGCTCGAAATTCGAGTTTCCGGAATGCCAACCGCTACGGACGTCAGCTTGCCTGTTGACGTCGGCCAAGTGGTCGTGTTCTTGTCTCGTTAGTGACGTACTGAGATTCCACGAGCCATCGCGATCAAAACGCGGTGGCTCGTTTCATTTCGTGACGACTGCGGACGGAACTCACGGAAAAGCTTCGACCGCTTGTTCAATAACGAATGTTTTTGCCTCGCGAAGGACGCGCGATGTCAGATCAACGCTTTCGAGCAATCTTGCTCATTGGAATGCCGGGCGTTGGCAAAGGGACTCAAGGCAAACTGCTCGGCAGAACTCGCGGGATTTTTCACGTATCAACCGGGGAAATACTACGTTCGATTTCTGCAGAAACTTCTGAATACCATTTTGTTGCCGATTGCTTGAGCCGTGGTCAGTTCATTCCTGACGAATTGATGATTGCCATTTGGCATCGATGGCTCTCCGAGCAAATTGACTCTCGAACTTTCTGCCCGACTGAGCAACTCCTATTGCTCGATGGAATTCCTCGAAACCACCACCAATGTCAGAGGCTGGACGATCGCATTCAGGTCGTTCAAGTCGTTCACTTGGCTTGCCCCAACGACGATCTGGTCGTCAATCGACTCAAACAAAGAGCTCAGATTGAGGGGCGTTCTGATGACTCGGATGAAGCCATCATTCGACGGCGACTTGAGGTCTATCGTCGCGAAACAGCACCAATACTTGACTTCTACCCGGCATCAATCGTGCATCAAGTTGATCCTCTTGGCACGCCAGTCGAAGTCTTCAAGCGAATTCTGGAATGCTTGACGCCAATGACGTGATTGGATGCCATGCCCCCTCCGCGCCGAAGTGACAGGACTCCGAACGACAAGGTATGGCGACATGGCAACATTCAGGCTCTGGTTGGCATTTGGACTTGCTGTCATAGGGATTGGTCACGCGAACGATTGTCATTCGCAGGATGACGATGAAGAATTTCAGCCTGGCCTGATTACCGAATATCGCGCTGGTGATCGGAAAATGGTGCGAGTCGATGCCGACGTCGCATTCACTTGGGACGAATCGGCTCCGGATTCGCGATTACCCAGCGGTTCGTTCGAGGCGACATGGCGTGGGTTCGTGTTGATTCGACTCGAAGCTAAACATCGACTTCACGCGTTCGTGCAAGGGGACGTCACCGTTGAACTCGACGGCAAGCAAGTCTTGAAGGGATCTGCGAAGCAGCCGCAGTGGATCAGTGGCGAGGAGTTCGTGCCTGGGTTCGGAGAACGACCGCTCGTCGTGACGTTTCGCAAAACGGAACCGGCCGCGCAACTAAAACTCTTCTGGTCGTCCGACGCGTTCGGACTCGAACCATTGCCTTCGGAGTTGTTGTTCCATGAGCAAACACCAGCCGAACTGACGCTGATCGAACGAGGCAGACAACAGTTTGCTGCATTTCGCTGCGGACGCTGCCATGTTCGCGAGGATGATGCGGTCGCACCCTCTGCTCCTGCATTGCAACACGTCGCCGCCGGGATGACCGTCGAGCAGATCGTGAAGCGATTGACTCCCACGCTCAACTCTCCAGAAGCCACCGAGCAGGATCGGCGGATGCCGCACTTCCGGTTGGATGAAAAACAAGCCCGCCACCTCGCAACATTCCTCATTCAACAGTCCGCTCCGGTCAAACTTGATGAACCAAAGACGCTGAAGACGAAACCGCCGAAAGAGGGTGATCCAGTCGTCACTCCGCAACGCCGAGGCGAAGTGCTGATCCGTTCGATCGGCTGCTTGGCGTGTCATCGTTTTGGAGAACTCGGCAATTCAAATGACCCCCCGTTCGCCGGTCCGGACCTGACCAGCGTCGGCACTCGACGCTCTCAATCATGGCTGTTGACGTGGCTGAGCGATCCGCAACGACTCAACGCAGATCACCGAATGCCGGTCTTCACGCTGACTGACGAAGAGCGGCAAGAAATCGTTGCAGCGTTGCAGCCAATGACTGCTGCCGATCCTCCGCTTCGCAATCCCGGCGGCAACAGTGGTGCGCATGGTGGCGATCAACAGAATCGTCCCATCGACAAATCCAAAGAGCAGTCGACCGAATCGCCGATCGACGCTGGCCGCCACTTATTCGTCGAACATCGGTGTGCGGCGTGTCATCGTGTTTCTGATGCAAAGCTGGCCGACATCGCTCGCCCGAAGAACGATTTGTCTCACTCCACCGATTGGTCGCAAAGCTGTCTCGACGAGCAATGGGTTCGTGACGACCAACGGTATCCGCTCTACCCGCGAAGTCTCGACCGCGCAGCGATCAAAGCGTTCTTGTTGTCACGTGGGGATCGGAAGCTGTCGCAAGAGGGGCAATTCGTACGCGGAGCGAGAATGCTCGAAGAGAAGAATTGCTTTGCCTGTCACCCGCGCCATGAAAGCATCGGACTCGGTCGCACCGCAAAGTTTGTCGCCGCCGCCGATAAAGATCTGAATGGCCAAGCTCCTTCGCTCGTGCCGCCATCGCTCAACGCCGTCGGCGACAAGCTGCTCGACGAGGCTCTGAGCATTGCCGTACGCGGAGAGCGACAACCAGTTCGCATGCCGTGGTTGAAAGTGCGAATGCCGAAATTCAAACATTCGCCAGATGAGCTGGTGACGCTGACGCGATACTTCGTGGAGCATGATCGGATTCCCGATTCTTCTGCGGTTCAGGCGAGCCGGGAGGCGTCAGCCCCCGGACGTTCCAAGCTCCCAACAGCGGAGCAAACACTACCCGTTCGTCAAGACAAAGGCGTGGACGCTCACACGTTGCTCGCCGGCCAAGCTCTCACCGGCGTCCGCGGCTGGAGCTGCATCGCGTGTCACAAGATCGGCGACTACGAACCGAAACAAGTCGCACTCGGTGCTCGCGGGTCGGATTTGAAAATGCTCGGCAAACACATTCGGCCGGAGTTCTTCTTCCGCTGGATCGCCTCGCCGCTGCGAGTCATCCCCGGAGTCGAGATGCCGCAGTTCAACCGCCCGGTCGCCGGAGTACTCGACGGTAATCTTTCCAAACAACACGCCGCGCTCTGGCAAGCACTCAACGACTCCAATTTCCAACCCCCGACCAACCCTGCCAACGTCGAACAACTTTGGGTGGTCAATCCCGGCGAACGACCGCGAATCATCCGCGATGTGTTTCAACTGCCGAAAGACCTCGGCGGCGGCACGGTCCCGCGTTCGTTCGCAGTCGGTTTCGACAACGGGCATTCATTCTTATTTGACCTCGACACCGCCACGCTGCGCCAATGGACGTTCGGAGATTTTGCACGTCAGCAAGTTGTCGGTAAACGATGGCTTTGGGCAATGGCAGGACTCAACTTGGTCAATGGATTCGGGTCTGCGGAAATCCAACTAAAATCGATAGGCAGTAGTGATCCAAAAACGTATCTCCGTCCTTCAAGCATTCGTCTATTGTCATATTCAACAGGCCACGACCCACTCAGCCAGAAATCAACTCTCGGCCCGCGAGCATTGAGGTTTTCTGCAATGATGGACTTTTCGACCAACGAAACCTCAGCAGCAAAAAGTAAAACAATTACGCTGCGGGTTGATGAAACACTCTCTCCCGTATCGGAAACTCACTCGAATGGTCAAATAGAGACAGGCATTGAACGCCGTATCGAAGTGGCTCTAACCATCTCCAACTACGTCGTCGTAATACCAGAAACTATTTCCGTGAACTCTTCTCATAACGTTCGCATCCGACGGACGGAGTTTGCTTATGACTCGCCTCGAAAAAATGATCCGAAGGTCGTGACTGAGGCGGTAATCCGGTATATGGCACCACTCACTCAATTCAATAACGTAAAGGTATCTAATGCGATTCATCGTGCGACTAAGTCAACGATCGCGAGCGTACCTGGATTCGTGGGGACTCAATTACCTTTGGAGACCTCAATCATGCCGACTGGCATGGCGTGGTTCGATGATGGTTTGCTTGCCTTCACGTCCCTAAAGGGACAAGTCTATTTTGCGAGCGACTCGGATGCGGATGGAGTCGAAGACAAACTCGAATTATTTGAAGAAGGGTTAACGGCACCTTATGGGCTAATTGCGAGTCGCAAGTCGAAGTCTTCAATAGACTCTCCTGACAAGAGAAGCGTACTGGTGGCGCATAAGCCGGAAATAGTTTCCCTCAAAGATTTCCACGGTGAAGACCGTGCCTCTACGCGAGAGACTTCTATCGACGGTTGGGGATTCAGCGACGACTACCACGAATGGACGACAAGTCCTGTTCGGAACTCAAAGAAAAGTCTCTTCTTTGGACTGGCCAGCGATTACACGGATAAGAATCGCCCGAAAACGCAATCACGGTGGCGCGGCAAGGTCATGCGTAAGACTGGAATCGGCGATTGGAAAGACGGCGAACCGCAGCTTAAGCCCATCGGCCACGCCTTCCGATATCCGACCGGCATCGCGATCAACGAGCGGGATGAAGTGTTTGTCTCGGATCAGCAGGGAGTGCAGAACTGCTTCAACGAGATCAACTATCTCGTCGAGGGGGCGCATTACGGGGTGCCGAGCACTCATGAGGAAGACAAGGACGCGCCGGAGACGAAGGCGGCGATTCAGATTCCGCATCCGTGGACTCGCAGCGTGAATGGGCTTTGTTTCCTCACCGGCAAAGAAGGCTATCCCGATTTGAAAGGGCACGGCATTGGGTGCGAGTTCAACGGGCGCTTTCTCATTCGGTTCACAACTCAGCGAGTCGGCGACGTGATGCAAGGAGCGGTCTATCCGTTTTCAATGACGGATGACGAAGTTCGTAGTTCCGCCTTAAGGCGGTCAGATGAGAGCAAAGACAAGGAACAGCCGCCAAAAGGGGGAACTACGAACGGGACGAACTTTGAGGGGCCGCTTTGTTGCGGCGTCAGTCCGAAAGGTGAGATCTATATCGGCAGCATTGCAGACAGTGGTTGGGCCGGAGGTCAGAACACCGGCAGCATTGTGAAGCTCAAAGGAAACGGGCAACGTCCCAACGGCATCCGGGAGATCCGAGCGACTCGCGATGGTTTCGAAATCGAGTTCTTCGCGCCGGTCGATCGCGATCGTGCGACGAACGGCGAAAACTATTCCATCTCCGGCTACACGCGAGTTTGGGGTGGAGCCTACGCGACTCCCGATTCCGATCGACATCGCAGCAAGGTCGTAGCCATCGAACTGAGCGACGACGGCAAGACGGCGAAATTGAAAGTCGATTCGCGTAAGACACCGAACTACGTCTACGACATCTCTTGTCGAGACGTCGCGCCACCAGACAAAGCGTTCTTCCCCTCGTATGGCTTCTTCACATTGCATCGAATTCCCAGCGAATAGCACTCGCAGTTTGTCTTTATGCTGTTGCCCAGTTTTCAGCCGTGGATCAGTGGCGGATTAAATCTGTGCGAGAACCCAGAATGAGAATTTGTGGCTCTCCACCATCTGCGTTGCTCAAGTTGTTCGAGGTAAAATTGTCCCGCAGAGGTGCTGAGACCGCAGAGTTAGTAGGGACTGTTTCAAAACTTCTTTACTAACCCGAAGCGTGAG
>CAIJTL010000642.1 GCA_903823545.1 uncultured Planctomycetaceae bacterium | reverse complement strand
GCAACTTGTCGACAGAACTCGCCAACGGCTGGATTTCAATCGACGCTCCCCCATCCGCGTTGCTGATCGCGTCCTTGAGTCTTGCGAACTCGTCCGCCGTGCAAGTGTGAGATTCTATCGCCAACTTAGTGATACGAGTTTTCGCAATGACACTTGCGATCTGATCCTGTTGGCGGGTCCGTTGGGTTCGAACATCAGCCTCAAGACCGGGACATTCCTCCGCAATTTGCGTTTGATAACGGCTGTCCGAAATCAGAATCCGAATACTCGGCCCGATCAACAGCGGGCTACTGTCGCCAGAAAAGCCAGTTAAATAACTGACGTTCGCAACCCCAACAACGAGCAAAGCATCAACATCTGCTTTACGAACCAGTTCCACTAGTTTTTCTTGTCGAGCCACAAGCCGTTCGGGCGACATCCAGAGCCTCCAATAGTTTTTGAGTCATGCATCCAAGCGAGACTGCTTTGCATTACCTGTTTTTTGAACTAGGTCTTCTGGCGACTAAGATAATCTTCGAGCCAGCCAGAAAATCATGAAGTGATTTTCAATCGCATGTTAAGCGGAACACTTACGATATCCAACAATTCAAGAGGATTGTTCTTGGATGTGAGAGTCGAGACGAGCCGGTAGACTTCGGCAAAGTTGTTGTTCCATACAAGAAAACACGGATGCGAGAGAAGTACGAGATTGTGACGACACCTGCAACTGCCATCACCGAATCAGCCAGAGTTGATCTTGATCGTCAACGCCGATGTGGATTTCCAGAGGTCGTTTTTTGCGAAGGGAAAACGGCGGACTCTGTCACCGAGATTTTCGGCGCTCTCGTTGAGGCCGGGCAGGAGGCGTTCGGAACGCGCGCATCTCAAGGGCAAGCAGATGCTGTTCGTTTACGGTTTCCGATGGCAGAGCACAACTCTGTTGCGAGGACGATTCGAGTTAATGTTGCGACAGAAAGACGACTGAATGGCAAAGTGGCAGTTGTCACCGCAGGAACGTCAGTTCGTCCCGTTGCTGAAGAAGCCATTGAAACTCTCAATTGGATGGGATGTGTGGTCGAGCGGATTGAAGATGTTGCCGTGGCTGGCCCTCAAGGGTTGCTTGCTGAACTGCCTCGACTGCGTGACGACGACGTTGTCATTAGTTATTGGCGGGATGGAAGGGGCGTTACCGTCGGTCGTGGGAGGCCATGTGACTTGCCCAGTGATCGCTGTTACTGCCAGTGTCGGCTACGGAGCATCATTTGGCGGAATCGCAGCATTGCTAGGTATGCTCAACAGTTGCGCGGCAAATGTGACGGTCGTCAACATCGACGCTGGTTTCGAGGGGGGATATGTCGCTGGACTCATCGCGTCACAAAAGGGGACCCCACGGGTCTGATTTTTTGAAATGAAAATCATCAACATGCTCCCCGAGGCACCTGCTCGACCAATCCACGGACACAAAGGGACGTTCGGCAGGGTGCTTATCATTGGTGGAAGTCGCGGGATGTCGGGAGCTCCGAGTCTCGCGGGGTTGGGGGCTCTTCGTGGTGGTGCGGGCTTGGTCTACGTCGCGGTACCACATGAGATCCTGCCGATTGTCGCTTCAATAGAGCCTTCCTACTTGACGATTCCGCTGGCAACTCAAGAGGAACACGGTGGACTGTCACTCCAAGCATTGCCTGCAATCAAACAAGCATGCAACGGCAAAGATGCAATCGCCATCGGGCCGGGGCTTGGTCACACTCAAGACACAATTTCGATTGTGACAACGCTATATCAAGAAATCGCCGAGCCAATGGTTGTTGATGCCGATGCCTTGAACGCGATTGCGGCGCAACCAGGAATAATGAAACTCGCCAGCGGGCCAAGAGTCTTTACGCCGCATCTTGGTGAATTCAGTCGTTTGTCAGGATTCGACATCTCAGATGTCCAAAATCATCGAGAGAGGTCCGCTGCCGAGTTTGCCAAAACGCACGGCGTCATCCTGCTGCTCAAAGGCCCTCGCACCGTTATCACAGACGGCGAACGAATGGCGATCAATCTCACTGGCAACAGCGGCATGGCAACTGGGGGGACTGGTGACGTACTTACAGGAATGATTACTGCGTTGCTTGCCCAAGGGATGTCCGCTTTTGATGCGGCGCAACTCGGTGCGCATCTTCACGGCCTTGCGGGCGATCTCGCCGCAGCAGAGCAATCACAACCAGGCTTGATTGCATCAGACTTGCCTAAGCACCTTGGCCGAGCTTGGAAACAGTTCCTCGGCTAGAGATTACTTCGCCGCGAGCGGAATCTCTGGACTGGTTGCTTCCGGCTTTCTTTGAAGCAATTCACTCAACTGAAATGCGAAATACTTTTGATCGGCTGCTGGCTGCTTATCGGCGGTAGCATTCGCGACCCATAGCTTGGTGGATTTGGGCTCGAACAAAACGTTGTGCAAGTTCGACTTCATTGCGACAGGACGACACATGAGGTCTCTCGCAGTTTCGGCCGTGAATTGACCATGATTGGCTTGTGCTCGCTTGACGAGTTCTTTGTAACGATCACCCGCAGATAGCAAGACGCAGTCGTTAACGGCATTTGGCAAGAGTGGATGAGACTCGCCCTGCTTTACGAGCGAAAAGGTGCCAAAAGACGCCTCCATGCCAACGGCTCGATTCGTTTTCCCATCGGCGACGACATAAAAGTATTGGCACGTCCGACGATTGTCCCGGAATACACCGATCGCAGTATCGAGGTCTTTTCCTTTCTCAAGCACTTCCCGAACCAGGAAAGACATCGGCACTCCGGACCAGAAACCGAGACCACCGCCCCCCATTTCGCCGACAGACACGTGTTCGGCATTCATCCCGGTGACCGATCCAATGAACCCTGCATAAGACACGTTGACGAAAGGAATCCCACCTTCCGGCTCAGCCACGATCAACACCGCGTGCTCCTGCAGTTTCCAGTCAATTGCATAATCAAGCACGCGACCATGATAGAGAGTGCCGTCTTTCGTAGCTGAGTTCGCAATCGCAAAACCGCTGCAATGGAACATCTCAGGGATGAAATTGGCCGCACGAACGTCTTCCGGCTTCAATCCTGACCCGGCGGCCAAGCCCTCAAGTTCCTCAAAATACTTCTGAGGAACGTACGGCTTTTGGATCACGATGATCGTCTCGATCGCCTGTCGAGGCTTCACTTTGATCGGGCCAAATTCCACGAGCGATTTATTCCCTTTCAAATCGAGGAGGTTATGCATATTGGATGCGACTTTTTCACGGAGCAGAGCACCGTG
>CAIJTL010000641.1 GCA_903823545.1 uncultured Planctomycetaceae bacterium | reverse complement strand
GAGCTTCCCGTAGCGATCACTTTGACCGAACGATGATCGACCAATTGCTTAAGTTGGTTTTCCCAACCGAAGAGGTTTTGTAATTCATCGAAGAATAAGTAAACCGTTTCATCACGCTGTGCGGCGGCGTTGATAGGCTCTTTAAGAATGGCTTCTTCAAACCAGCGAACGATCTCAAGAACGGGCGATTCAAACTGTCCCAGCTTGGGGACTTCATCGAATTGAACTCGCAGGAGATGGCTCGGCGGAACATCGCGTTGAAGCAACAGCTCTTCGATGAATTGACTCTGAAGCTGGGACTTTCCGACTTGTCGAGTACCTCGCAGTGCGATGATCGCCGCGATTCCAGAATCAACTCGTCTTACCAATTCATCGTACGCCCAGCGGCGATATGGCTCCGTCCGCTTCCAGGGTTTCCCTTCCCACCACGGATTCTGATCCAAAAGTGAGGCCAACAACTCGTTGGGAAGTTTTCCCGCTGAAATCGGACCTTTGATCGGTTTCGGTTTCCGAGACCGCTTAGCAATGTTTGAGACCACTCGCCAAAAGTCATGCTTTGAAATCGGCAACAACGTCAAGCGACGAAATCGAGCGTGCAGTTCGTCAAATCTCGGCGTGTATGGCAACGAATCGCGGCTGCCGATTCCGTCAGGAAATAACCGCAGCAATTCCAGTTCTTGGTCGCGAGTCAGCGACGGTGGAGCGGCTAATTTCTTCCGAGTGGCCCCCGAAAGCCCACCTTGTTTTCCTACACGAGTCAACAGCCGCCAGAAATCGTTGTCACGAACTCGTTCGCCGATCTGCTCCGAAAAAGCACCCTTTAGCCGTGTGAACTCGGCAGAATACGGCAACGCATCGCGCGCCGACTCTGCCGTGCGGAGCAACTCACGCACGATCGCGGGGTCAGGCGATGGCTTTTTTCGTTCGGGCATGGACTCGCTTTTCTATTTTGGCGATGCACATCTTAGACGCGAAATCGTGGATTCAGAACTCATACCGGATTTGCCCGTTCGTCTGCGATCGTGAGACTTGATCGGTCGCGTACAAGCCGGCGAGGACGAATTCGACGCAGGAGGCTCGGACGGCGGGGTCGCTGGAGGCGTTGACTTCGAAGGCTTTGTCCCAGGCGGGAGGGACCCGCTTGAGGCGGTCGGAGTAGGTCGTTGACGGGAGCATGTCACCCACTTCGATCTTCACTCCTTGGCTGAAGATTTGCGAAATCTCTTCGAGGCCGTGTTCGTCAACGTACTCCATGAAGACCGTGCGGATCGCTTCGGCCAGCAGGGCGTCGAGGATTTGCCGCTCGCTCATTTGATGGCTTCCCATCAAGTCCAGTTCGAGCTTGCCCAACGATGACGAATACAAATGGCCGAGATCGCTGATGCGTGGGACGGCAGGATTCTCGCCAAGTCTTGCTCCTCGCTGACGGGCACTCGCCACCATCGTGCGATAATTGGCGATGCTGAAGCGCGCACTCACGCCGGAAGCATGATCGATGTACTTCGATTGGCGTGCCGCGATGCTCAGTTCTTCGATGATCTCTTTCATGAACCGCGGCACGACGACTGGGAACGGTTCGCCGAGGTCGATGTCCGCTTCTTGTTCGAGGATGTCGATCCCCTGATCGCGGTCCTTCGGGTAGTGCGTGTGAATCACCGAGCCGATGCGATCCTTGAGCTGCGGGATCACTTTGCCGCTGCGGTTGTAGGTCGCGGGGTTCGCCGAAAACAAAATCAGCACGTCGATGTCGAACTTCACGGGGTAGCCGCGAATCTGCACGTCCCGTTCTTCGAGGATGTTGAACAGCCCGACTTGCACGAGTTCGTCGAGTTCCGGGAGTTCATTCATCGCAAAGATGCCGCGGTGCATACGTGGGATCAGCCCGAAGTGCAGGGCCTCTTCCGCCGACATGCTCACTCCGGCGACGAGCTTCGACGGATCGATCTCACCGATGATGTCGGCAAACTTCGTTCCAGGTGCGAGCCGTTCGACATATCGCTCGGAGCGCGGCCACCAGCCGATCGGGACTTCGCTCGGTGGAACTGAGGCGACAAACTCGCGACAGACTCGAGTTATCGGATGATACGGATCATCGTGCAGCGGCGCGTCGGGATGCTTGATGTAGGGAATCTCATCGTCCAGGAACCGAGCGAGCGTCCGCATCAGGCGGCTCTTCCCCTGCCCTTTCTCGCCGAGAAACAGCATGTCGTGTCCGGCGATGAGGGCGATGTTGATTTCGGGAATGACCGTGTTTTCATAGCCGACGATGCCAGGGAAAAGTTCCTCACCTGTGGCGAGTGCTCGCAAGAAGTTGTCTCGAATCTCTTGCTTAACCGTTTTTGAAATCCAGCCACTCTCCCGTAGTTCTTGCAGGTTGGTTGGCTTGCTTGTTCGCTCTGGCATGAGTTCCTCGTATTTCCAAATGTGTGAGCGTCTGAGTTGTGTCAGTTCGTGAGAGTGTAGCAGTCGGCTGCAAAACGTCTGTGGCGCACGCGGCCCGCGTGTGCAACAAGGAAAGAATTCTTGGCGACCCTTCGCGTTCTTCGCACCTTTGCGTTGAAACCCTCCCGCACATCAAACTGCTCAACGTTGAGTTGACGTGAATCATGACAGAAGGGAATTCTTCCATGCTCAATCGTTTGTTGCAGTTTGGCGAACCCGCTCCGTGGTTCGCTGCACCGACCGAAAGCAGCACATCGTTTCATTTCGACACCGTCGCTGGTCGCTACGTCTTGCTGATGTTTTTTCAGTCGGCCGCTCGCCCCGATAGCAATCTGATTCTGACAGAACTGATGCAACAGCGAGCGAAGTTCGATGACGACTTCGTGACGTTTTTTGGCGTCAGCACCGATCCGCTCGATCAACAGTTGCGGCGAGTTCAGGAGCAAGTGCCCGGGATGCGGTTCTATTGGGACTTCGATCAGGCGGTCAGTCGTTTGTATGGAACGCTGCAAACAGATCCGGCGACGGGTGAAGAAAAATATCTTTGCCACTCGATCCTGTTTGATACTCGTTTGCGAACGCTGGTTACTTTGCCATTCGATGATCCTGTGACTTACGTAGCTCGTTTGCTGCGAATGATGGAAACGATTCCGCCGCTTGCTCAGCCGACGCTCGCCGCGTCACAAGCCCCCGTGTTGATTGTGCCGCGAGTGTTTGAACCGGAATTCTGTCGGCACCTGATCAGCCAATATGAACAACACGGTGGCACCGAATCGGGTTTCATGCGTGACGAAGCGGGCAAGACCGTTGGTGTTTACGACCACAGCCACAAGCGGCGTCAGGATTTTGAAATACCAGACGAGCAACTTCGTCGAGCCTGCATGG
>CAIJTL010000640.1 GCA_903823545.1 uncultured Planctomycetaceae bacterium | reverse complement strand
CTTTTGACGCGAGTCTCGCAGCACTGCGCGGCGAACTTCAGGATCGCGTTAGAAATCCGCGCTCTTGGGGACTCGCGGGAATGGAATGCAGTCGCGAATGTTGGCCATGCCGGTAACGAGTTGAATCAGTCGCTCGAAGCCAAGACCGAATCCAGCGTGTGGGACCGTGCCGTAACGGCGGAGATCGACGTACCACCAATAGGTTTCCGGATCGAGATGGCATTCTTTCATGCGTTCGAGCAACACATCCAACCGCTCTTCGCGTTGGCTGCCACCGATGATTTCGCCGACTCGCGGAACGAGCACGTCCATTGCGCGCACCGTTTTTTCGTCTTCGTTGCAGCGCATGTAAAACGGCTTCAGCGTACGCGGGTAATTGAACAGGATCACTGGCTGCTTGAAATGTTCTTCCGTCAGAAACCGTTCATGTTCTGATTGCAGGTCGGCTCCCCATTCGATTGAGTACTCGAACTTCTTCCCAGATTTTTGCAGCACCTCGATCGCATCGGTGTACGGCAAGCGGATGAATTCGTGGTCGAGGATGTTCTGCATTGTGGCGAGCAGTTCGTGCTTCTCGTCGATCCGTTCGTTGAAGAACGCCATGTCTGCTTCGCAGTTCTTCATGACGTCGCCGATCACGGTCTTGATGAATGACTCGGCAAGCTGCATGTTGTCGGTCAGGTCGTAGAACGGCATCTCCGGTTCGACCATCCAGAACTCGGCGAGGTGCCGCGTCGTGTTGCTGTTCTCGGCGCGAAACGTGGGGCCGAATGTGTAACACTCGCCGACCGAGCAGGCGAAGATCTCCGCTTCCAACTGGCCGCTGACCGTCAGCGAAGCGGGCTTGCCGAAGAAGTCGAGTTCAAAATTCACCGGCTTACCGGAAGCGGCGAGCTTATGCAGGTCGAGCGTCGTGACCTGAAACATCTGCCCGGCCCCTTCACAATCGCTGGTCGTGATGATCGGCGATTGGATGTAACAGAAGCCCCGCGATTGGAAGAAATTGTGAATCGCCGTCGCCGCCGCATTGCGGACTCGTGTGATCGCACCGAACGTGTTCGTTCGCGGACGAAGGTGGGCAATCTCTCGCAAGAACTCGAACGAGTGCCCTTTCTTTTGCAGCGGATACTTCAGCGGGTCCGCTTCGCCAAGTACCTTCAACGACTTGGCATGAACCTCAATCCGCTGCCCCTTCGCGGGCGAGTCCTTCACTTCACCTTCGATGGCGATGCTCGCTCCAGTCGTGACGTGCTTGATTGCGTCAACGTAGCCGGGCACGTTGGCGTCAATGACAACCTGCAAGTTGGCCATGCAACTGCCGTCGTTGAGTTCGACGAACGAAAACGCCTGCTTCGAATCACGCCTTGTGCGTACCCAACCACGCACATCCACAACCTGACCTGCTTCGCCACTCTTCAACGCTTGCGCGACCTTCATCCGGATCATCACAGTATTCCTTTACTTGGTTCGATCTCCGCTTACTTGGACTTCAGCGAGACGAGTTCTAAACAGGCTGCATCTGTTGTCGGAGCGTTTGTCGTAAAGACAAACTCACTCTGCAGGCGAAGACTAAACTCATTCTGCGAGGGTGTCCATTATCGCTCTCAGCCAGCAAGAGAAGCGAAAATGATTCGCGTCTTCTTAAAATCGGATTCAGAGGAGCGAGACGACTCAATCGTTGCGTCACTGGACGACTCGCGATATTCAGTAGTTGCTGACGACAAACGCAGATCGCTCCAAACAAAATTGTTGGCTTTGATTGGGCAGACGACAGTGGCAAGATCATCGAAGTTCATACTTGCGCAGTTTGCCTCGATTGGAGTTTTGGCCTTTTTACTCGGCTGCGGCCATTCTGCTGTTGTGAAGCCAGTCGTTGATGAGGTGCCTGATCCAAATCAGTCCAGTCGTCGAGCCGTCAAGTTTTCTGAGGTCGCGAGTGAGCGCGGTTTGAATTACTCATGGCCACAGCAACCCCGTCCAATGCGATCCCCCGAGGCGTTTGGCTGTGGGTGCGCTGCTTTTGACTTCAACAACGACGGATGGCAAGACGTCCTCTTGGTCGCAGACCCGTTTCCGCATTTATTCCAAAATGACGGTAGCGGACACTTTATCGATGTGACGGACGAAAGTGGGCTGCAAACCCTTCACGCCGATTGGACCGGTTGTGCGATTGGGGACTACGACGGTGACGGGTTGTTAGACATTTTGCTTACGGGCTTTCATCAATTGGCGTTGTTGAAAAATCGAAGTGCGGGTCACTTTGAAGACGTGACTCACAACGCCGGGTTGGACTCACAGAATCATAACAAGTGGGGAGCGAGTGCCGGGTTCATGGACCTCGATCGAGATGGCTGGCTTGACCTAGTCGTTTTGAATTACGTTCAATTTGGCCCGGATTCAAAACAGTATTGTGAGCTGCATCCGGGCGTGAAGTCGGGCTGTCCTCCTCAAGAGTATCCTCCAGAACGAGGAGAAATCTGGCGCAACAATCAACGCGGGGGATTTGAGCTTGTTCCCGAAGATCTTGGGATGCGGTCGACTTCGGGAGTTGGACTTGTTCTCGCATTTACTGATCTCGACGGAGACCAGTTAATGGATTTCTACATTGGCAATGACGGCGTCCCCGCTGACTTAATGCACAATCTTGGTGAGATGAAGTTTGAAAACTTGGGGGTTTCGTCTGGGCTCGCACTAGGGCTTGATGCCACTCCGATGGCGGCGATGGGAGCTGACTGGAGCGATTTTGACCGCGATGGACGACTTGATCTAGCCGTTTCAAACTTTGATAAGCGATCGTTTTCAATTTTCCGCAACGAAGGTGGGCAGTTTTTTTCTGATGTCGCTCATCGTACAGGAGTTACCGCGCTCACACGTGCTCGACTTGGGTTTGGAGCGAACTGGATCGACTTCGACAACGATGGTTGGTCGGACTTAGTCTTCGTCAACGGTCATGTTTACGACAATGTTCACGAACTGGATTCGCACGCGACTTATCGACAACCCACACTCTTGTTATTCAACGAAGAGGGCCGTCGGTTTGTTGACATGACACCGCAAATGCCCACCGCGGTCGCTCGCCCAATGGTCGGTCGAGGATCTGCAAGCGTTGACTTTGACAACGATGGTTCAGTTGATTTCCTCGCCGTAGACTTTGAGGGGACTCCGTACCTCTTACACAATGAGACACGCTCCGGGAAATCCTGGATTACGATTGACCTTCGCGCGAAATCGCCCAACCACTTCTGCTATGGGGCGCGACTTGTCGGTAAATCCGGGACAAATTCTTGGGTCGAGCAGGTGTCACCGTCGTCGAGCTATTTATCGTCCAAAGATCTGCGGGTTCATTGGGGGCTGGGAGACGTCAAACAGCTCGAATCTTTGACGATCCAATGGCCTTCCGGAAAAGAGTCAATCCGTCACAATGTGCCCGTCAATCAGATTCTCCAAATCGATGAAGGTTTGTAACTGGGTGCTGAGGTGGATCTCGTAGCATGTCAAAACTTGCGTTCTTGAGACATCGTCACCGTTGGAGCGTAGTTGTTCTGGTAGCAGTTCTGTCCGTCGGGTGGCTATCGGGATTGCCAAGTTGGTGGATACGCCAGTCTGTTGTGAGCGCGATCGCGCGTCGTAATTACGTTTCAGCTTGGGATCGTGTGAAGCTGGCATCGCTTCTCGAGTCCAATAATCCTGAGACCGAGTTCTTGATTGCTCGCTTAGAACGCAAGCGAGGTAACCTCGATCAAGTACAACGGCATCTTCAGAGGGCCGCAGCGAGGGGACTCGATTCAGACCGTGTGCATCGTGAAGAACTCCTCATTAGGGCACAGACAGGCCAGCTTACGGAGATCATCAGCGAGCTAGATCAGCTTCTGATAAACCACTCTGACGACGGGGCTGAAATATGTGATGCCTACGCCAATGGCCTCTTGATCAATGGCCAAGTAACGGAGGCGGAATCACTAATTCAACAATGGCAGCAGGCCTTTCCAGATGACCCGCAACCAGACTATCTGTTGGGCCGAATCGCTGAGTTCAGCGGGAACATGCCTGGCGCGGAGTCATGGTATCGAAAGTCCTTGGCAAAAAATGGGCAGTACTATGTTGCCGCCAACTCTCTGGGGCGTGCGCTTGGCGAATTGGGCAAGTGGAGCGAGGCGCTCAAGGCATATGAGGCATGTCTGGCATTTCATTCCCCCGCGCCCGCCAAATTGGGGATCGCTCGCTGTCTGACAAATCTCGGGCGAGAAGAAGAAGCGTTGTCCTTGCTGCGAACCCTCGTGGAAATACCGCAGGCCAACCTCAACGACTCGCTCATGCAGTTGGGAGAGCCAATTGAAATTGACGCTTTGGCATTTGAGTTAGGATCATTGGAGGCCAAATACGACCGTACGGAAACGGCAGTGAACCTCCTGAATCGCGCCGTTGAGTACAACCCAAAGCACCGCGAGGCGCGATATCAATTGGCCCGCGCATTAAGGGCCGCTGGTCGGGTTGACGAGGCAAGAAAACACTTTGATTGGTATCAGGAAACACAAGAAAAGGTCGCTGAGATCAATCGCATTCTGGATAAAGTTAAGCTCGACCCACGCAACCTTGACTTGCGCTGCCGCTTGGGGACGCTGTATTTGGATGTCGGGTCACAGAGTGCAGGTGTGTTTTGGCTGCGATCAGTGCTTGCTGAAGAGCCGACTCATCTTGCTGCTAAGGAAGCTCTCTCAAAGCACGTCGGGGCGATGAACCTGCCGGCGCGCCCGCTCTAAAAGCACCGGCAACTGGCTTCGATCACATTCACGGTTATCAGGTACGCTCGCTATTTCAATTTGATGTCATTCATTGAAGACATCTCGTTTTTATGTACGCATGAAAAAAGCCTGCGGTACAT
>CAIJTL010000639.1 GCA_903823545.1 uncultured Planctomycetaceae bacterium | reverse complement strand
CGACATAGCCGCGCGCGCTACCGAAGGCGCCGATCACGATCTGGATCCAGGAGACAGGCGGGATCGGAACCGGAATCCGCGCGAGTTGAACGTCAAAGCTCACACCGAAATCGAGTAGCGGCAGCTCATAGGTGAAGAGCGTCGCGTCTCCACCCTGCAGGATCTTCAACCAGTTGTTGATGTCCTTGATGTATTCCAGCGTCTTGAAGCCCGACCGCGTCGTCTTCGTGGAGCCGCCAGTTCCCTTGTCTTTGATCTCGTTGAGCTTGGAAACAACCTCAGGAGGCGCATCGAGCGAGACGATGCCTTGGAGCTCGGCAGGCAGTCCCGCCAAATCGTCTTCAGTGGCTTGCGTCGCGCTGGCGTCATTCGTCCCCAGCCCGTTGAGGCTTCCCAAATAAATCTCGCCCGACGAACCCGCGATGCCGTTGACCAGATCGACCAGGTCCAGCATGGCCTTCGCGGCCTTCAAGAAGCTGGGATCAATCTGCGGCTTGCCTTGCAGCTTCAGGACCAGGTTCACCAGCCCGATCATGTTCGGTTCAACGTCCGGCGGCAGGATCTCACCGAGACCATCAATCGGATCAAGCAGACCGTTGACGATCGGCTCGAAGGGGCCAAGCACGTTTTGGATTTGGTCTGCAATCGGCTTGAGGAAGTCCGTGACGAACGAGCCGACATCGACGCGGAATCGCTCGATCGAAACGACTGGCTCTGAGGCTCCGTTCTTCAGATCCCAGCCCCAATCGAGCTTCAGATCACCCTTCAGTTTCGGCAGCGCCTTCACGCCCTCCACCTCCAGAGTGGCGGCCATATCCAGCTTGGCATCGACTCCAAAGTTGACCGCGAACAGCTTGCTAAGCGGTGCGGAAACGAGGTGGTTGTAAGTGAAACGGTTTCGCGCGTTGCCGCTGTAATCGACCGTCAAACCGCCATACACGCCGCTGGGTTGGAACCCGGCTTGATTGGGGTCGATGTCGTTGTCTTTCAGCGAGACTTTGAAGAACAGCAGGCTGCCGTCCGCTTCAAAGGGCGTCGCGTCGACGTATGAAGAGTCCGGACTGCCCGTCAAAAAGGCTTTGACATCGAAGCGGAACTCCGGAGTCGCGCCGGCATTGGTCGTCAGGTAGAAGCCATCGACCGTGGAGAGACCGAAACCGAAGTCATAGGCCCAACCCAACTCCAGTCCGAAGCCGCCGTCCACATTCAGAGCGAACCCAGGCAGATCGATGTTCAACGGACTGTCGACACCACCACCGAACACAACGCCGCCCAGACCAACGTTGAATTGAATCGCATCCGCGCCGGCAGGCAGTGGGCCACCTTGAGTCCACGTTTGCAGAAACAGTCCGGTCTTGTCGTACCAGCCGACGACAACGTCATCGATCGTGATCGAACCGTTCTGCGTGTTGTCGCGCAGGACGCTCAGTCCGCCGGGACCAAAGACGTCGAACAAGGCGTGTTGCACAACCTCAATGAGCTTGCCGTCGCCGCTCAGTTTGGTGCGCAGATCCTTCAAGAGGCCGGTCCGCAGTTCGCTCAGGAACTGCGCCGCCGAATGCAGCTTGTCACCGATGAGCGGGATGTCCTGCGCGATGCTGCTATCAAAGACGTCTTGCACCGCGCCCAATCCATCGTCGATGCCATCCAGCACGATCGACGGATCGTTGATGAGCGACAGGATCGAGAAGTCGCCTCCCAGCCGGATGAATTCGGCTTCGAAGTCCGGGTAGGTAAACGTCAGCGCCTTTTGGGCCGGGTTCGACAGCGGCTGATCGGTCAGTTGATTGAAGAGCTGCCGCAGTCCTTGATCGGCGTAGACGGGATTGGTTTGGACTCGCAGCGGGTTTGCCAACGGGAAGCTG
>CAIJTL010000638.1 GCA_903823545.1 uncultured Planctomycetaceae bacterium | reverse complement strand
GAGCTTCCCGTTTGCCGCATCAACGGCCAAGACTTTCCAGGACTGCCCCTGTCGTTGATAGAAGCTGAAGTCGTCTTCAAGCAAAAACGCGTGATTGTGTTTCGGAACGTGCTGCGGAGCGTGCTTGGGTGGCGGAATGGTCTTATCACCCGCCGGGGGCAAGAAGAATGTCCCATGCAAATGCGTGCCAATCGGAAGATCTCGCAGTTCGGCAGGCGCTCCGTGATATCGAATCATCCCGTAGGGAAGCATCGCAAACCGCAGCGGATCGGCGTGATGGTACTTGTCATCGACCCCATCTCCATCGAGCCGAATCGCTCCTCGCCGATTGACGTGATCCACCGACACAAGTTCCCCCGCAAAATATTGCCCCGCATTCGCCGGGGGAAACTCGCCAAGCTTCGGAACGTAGTCAGGCTCGGCGGCGCGAAGCGATGAGATTGTTCCGAATAACAGCATCGCGAAGGCCCAGCCGCGGAGCGGCGATAGTCCATTGCAGCGGGCGTCATTCCGAAGAGGCGAGCCCGACCTCACGTCATTCGTTGATAAGCAGCGATAGCAACTACCCATTCAGTTCATCCTCAATCAAAAACGCCGGCCGAAGCTCACTGTGATGATTCAGTTTTGTCGCCGTGGACGATCATCTCTTTTGAAACATCTCCGACATCACGAAATTCTCAATCATTGTTCGCAGGCGGTACTCATCCTTCTTACTGGATTGAGCAATCGCTTTGATCGCGGCGGCGTCATCGATGGTCATGACTCGGCGCAGAGCGAATGTTGCAAGTTGCTCGACGAAGGCTTCCGCGAAGCGATCAACGTCTTGAACCAACAAGTTCTTGAATTCGTCAGAACCGTTGAAGGTGCGGCCATCGGGGAGTTGGCCGGTCGCATTGACGGGAGGATTCGCTCCTTGACCGGCGGGGACGATCTCTTCAGTACGCCATTGGCCGATCGCGTCGAAGTTGTCGAACGCTAAACCGAGCGGGTCGATCTTTTGATGACACGATGCGCAGATGGAGTGCGTGGCGTGTGCTTCTAGTTGCATGCGGATCGTCGCCTTGGGCTTGTTGTTCGGAGTCGGCTCCAGCGGTTCGACATTCGGCGGCGGTGGCGGCGGAGTCCGTCCGAAGATGGCTTCCGAAACCCACACGCCGCGATGCACGGGACGATGCCGAGTCCCATCTGACGTCAGCATCAAAACCGCAGCCTGAGTGAGCAGTCCGCCGCGATGATCTTCGGGACGGAGAGCGACACGTTGAAAGCCAGATTTGGTGAGCTGCGACGCTGGCGCGTTCCGGCTGATGTCGAGTTTGTAGAACTGCGCCAGGCGTGGATTGGCCATCGTCCAATCGGAGATTAAGAACTCCCGCAGCGGAAGATTCTTGGCGAAGACTTCCCCGAAGTAATGAGTCGTCTCCAAGACCATGCTCTTCTCAAGCCACATGTCGTAATCGGGGTAGAGCCGCGGATCGGGCGGGAACATGCCGACCTTGTGAAGCTGCAGCCATTGCCTCGGAAACGATTCGGTGAATCGTTTGGCTTTGGGGTCGCCGAGCATCCGCGCGAGCTGAGCCCTTAATCGATCGGCTTCATGGAGTTGTCCCGTCTGAGCCGCTGCGAATAACTCATCGTCGGGCATTGAGCCCCACAAGAAATACGACAGCCGCGATGCGAGTTCCCAATCGTTGACCGTATCGCGAGGCTTTGAAGCGGAGCCTTCTTCGAGGTAATAGAAATTCTTCGAGGTCAGAATGCCGACCATCGCCGCTCGATACGCCGCCGAGAACTTTTCGCCTGCCGCGACTTCGCCTTCGACCACTTTCACATAGCGATTGACTTCGGCATCCGTTACAGGGCGTCGCCAGGCTCGTGTTGCCAGCCGTCGCAATGAATCGCGAGCCGCGGTGATGTCTCCCTCCGTTGTGGGGACCAAGCCTGCGCGTTTTCGTAAATCCGAATCGCTCGTGAGCGGTCCTTCCCACTCGATCCAGTCCACGAGCAACATTGGGAAGAGAGCCTTCCCTTCGTCGTCGAATAACTTGTAGCCAGTCGGATTGAGTCGGCTGGAGTCTCGTGAATTGGTGAAGATGCTGCCGCCGCCGTTCAGAACGTTAAGCGTGTGATTGCCGATTTCGCTGAATGCTTGCGGGACTTCGTTTCGCATTTCGAGTTCCGTCGGCATGGAGAGGAATGTCTCGAATTCGACTACGACCGGTTTGTCTTCGGTCGTGATGATGTCTTCGTCGAAGATCGTCCGTTTTAACTGGTCGTTCCAGATCGAGAGATGCGGCGAGCGTCCATCTGGCCCCGGTAGTCCGCTGAGTTGGATTCGCGCGCGATAGATGCCGCTCTCTTTCATTTGACCGAACCAATAACCTCGGAGCGCCGGCATACTCGCTCGCGGCCACACCATGACACGCACTTTGTCTGCGATTCCCATCGCTTCGATCTGTGCTCGTTCTGGTCGATGTCGAATCGTAATGGCATCCGCTCTTTGGACGGACGATTTCGCAACCATCACTGGAAACGCGCGATCCAGAACGATTTCTGCCGCTTTGAAATAGCGATCGACGTGCGAAGGTGAGAGCGACAACATCGAGCCTATTCGTTCAAAACCATGCCAGCGTGGGTCCTCGTTGAAAGCTCCCGGTAAGTTGACGTCGTAAAAGACTCCGAGTAGGTCATAGACCGTGTTGGCATACTCTTCGCGGCTGAGTCGGTAATGCGTGACTGGTCCGCGTTTCGCCATGCGCGCCGCCTCACCTTCACGGATGCGCGACGAAATCCAATCGACGACTTGCCCAAGTTCCTGAGGCTTCGGTTGCGGTTCTTTCTTTGGCGGCATCTCGCCCGAATTCATCCGAAAGACCACTTCGCCCCAGCGTTGAGCATTTGGTTGGTCTGCAAAAGTTCTCGGCAATGAGTCCAGTCGAAACTCACCTTCCTGCTTCGATGCGTCATGGCAACGCAAGCAATACGTTTTGAAAAATGGGAGTACCGCATCGTCATAGTCATCGGCTTGCGCAGTCGAATGTGCGACTGTTGCGAAGGTCAATGTCATCAACTGCAGGTATCGTATGACCGATTGATTCATGCAAAACTCCGCGCAGAATTTGTCGAAGGCCGTTTGATTGTTATTGGCCCTCACTCTCCGGCTCAATCGGCACTTCGCAGAACGTTAATGCGGCGAGGCCGTTCGCTCCATAAAGCAGGTTGTCGGGGTTCCAATTGGCGCTATCGAGATAGGTCACGGTCTTTGACTTCGTTGGTCCCTTCAGCTTCAACGTGATGCGGCCTCCGTTCACGGAGCCAGAGACGACTTGCTTGGGTTCGCCATCAAG
>CAIJTL010000637.1 GCA_903823545.1 uncultured Planctomycetaceae bacterium | reverse complement strand
GCAGCCGTTAGCCGGTGGTCGCCGAAGGCGCACCACCGGAAAACCGGCCAAAACGAGTCTGCATCCCGGAGGGATGCCAGCCAACCTACTGCTGGCATCCCTCCGGGATGCGATTTCAACAATTCCGTGTTTCCAGTGGTGTCGCTTCGCTCAACCACCGGCTAATCGCTGTGAACCCTCCGGGTTGAACCGCAATAGCGCAACTTCTTAACTCACGCTTCGGGTTAGTGATGCAGCTTTGCCGTGCTGCAGTTTCAGGGCAAGTCTCTTCGGATAGCCTCTGAGTGTCCGAATTCACACACTCACGTCTCGAACTATTCGCACCAAAGAATTCTCTCCGCGATGCTCGATTTGAATCGAGTTGCTTCACCAAGACAGATCACGCGTCCAAGAAGACAAACTCAGTTCAAATGACTTGCAAACTCTGCCAAATCTGTGCGATCGCACCTGCGTATGACATTTAGGTTTCGGGTTTTCGCGTCACGCTCACAGTTGGTGGGGCAGCGTTGCTACACTGCGTTCGCCGAAATGACGGCACTTAACAGACCGACGGTTGAGACAACGCGACGGTCTACCTCTCTCGCCACTGCGCGAACCCACCTGTTTCTATTGAGGAATCGCTCGCGGCTTCTGCCGCTGAACTTCGAGACGTTGTCACTTGGAGTCCGATTCCACCCACGAAAGATGCTGAATCATGTCTGAGGATTTCCCACAACCAAACAAAGAACTCGAAGCTGTTGCCGCTGAAAATCAGCCGCACACCGAGATCGCCAGTGAAACAAACGCTGAGCAAGCAACGTCACACGAAGCCGTTGCCGCGGCTCACACGGCTGATAGCGCTGAAGCTCATACCGACGTGTCGGTGCCAATGATGGTCGAAGAAGTGCAGCAAGAAGTGGCTGCCGACTCGCGTGAGGTCGAAGAATCAAATGATTCTGTTGAACCAAGCGAAATCGGCGACGGCGCAACAGCACAAATCTACGCGGCGGTCGACATCGACGATGAAGAAGAAGATCCGTTTGACGGTGCGTCGGACGACGATGACTTCGACGAACTCGATGAAGATGAAGACGAATCAGAAGAGGATGAAGACGAAGAAGAATTCGACGACGAACTCGAAGACGATGACGACGAGGAAGAAGACGACTCGTTTGACTCCGACGAAGAGGACGACGACGAATCGATGACTTCTGGTGATCTCAAAGACCAGACGCAGACCAACTCACCGATTAAGGCCAAACGTCAACGGGCTGATTCGGAATCGAGAAGTGAAGTCGATGCTTACGAACCAACTCTCGAGGCAGACGGCGACAACGATCCGAGCGCACAAAGCCAACCGAAACGTGATCACTCCAAGCATCTCGCAAAGTTTGAACCACAACGGCTCGCCAAGATTCTGGCCGCATCAGGACTTGATGCACGTCGCAAGTGCGAAGAGTACGTGACTGCGGGCCGAGTTTCGGTCGACGGCGAAGTGATTACGAATCTCGCGTTCCGCGCCGATCCCTATTCACAAAAGATTGAACTCGACGGCGAGCGGATCAAGCTGCAACGCAAGGTTTACTTCATTCTGAATAAGCCGCGTGGCGTGGTTTGCTCAAACAACGATCCGGAGGGACGTCCGCGAGTCATCGACATGTTCCCGGAATTCTTCAAAGAAAGAATGTTTACGATCGGTCGTCTCGACGCCGAAAGCGAAGGCTTGATCCTCGTGACCAATGATGGCGAACTCGCCAACAGAATGGCTCACCCACGCTATCGCGTCCCTAAGTTTTACCTCTGCCACGTCAAAGGTGTCCCCTCGCCAGACACGCTCGCAGCGTTGAAACGCGGCATGTACTTCGACGAAGGTCGATTTTCGGTCGAAGGGGTGCGCATGAAGAAGACGATGGGCGACAGCGCTTATCTCGACATCGTGCTCAACGAAGGACAGAACCGCGAAATTCGCCGTCTGCTTGCACGAGTTGACCACAAGGTCATGCGTCTAAAGCGAGTCGGCTTCGGCCCAATTCGCTTAGGCGATATGCCCGGCGGCGCGTTTCGTCCGTTGACGGCTGAAGAGTCTAAACTGCTCAAGAGTCTTTCAGAGCAACGAGCGCACCTCGACAAGACCGCCTCACGTGGCCGCAAACCACGCGGTGGAAAAGTTCCTTTCGGCAGTAAGAAGCTCTTCGGAGCTAAGCCCGGCTTCGCATCGAGAGGCGGTTACGACAAGCCTTCTGCTGACGAGATCACCGAGTTCCCCAAGAAACGCAGCTACGCCGAAAAAGTTCGTGAGCGTCAAGCCTCCAAATCACAAGAGGCTGGTGGCGTGGAAATCGGAAACCGTTACTCCGATCGAGGCGATCGTGGAACGCGCCGCCCGGCGGAAGGCGGACGCTCCCTTGGAGCACGCCCCGGCATCTCGGCTCAAGGTGGTGGATATAGCCAACGACCACCACGTGAAGATCGTCCGCCGCAACGTCGCTTGGTCGAAGCATCGGACGATGAGTCCGATACGCCAACAACCAGCGAAACGCGATTTGATAATCGACCACGCCAAGGTAGCTACAACCGACCTCCCCAATCTGGATACGGCGATCGCCCACAAGGTGACCGACCGCAATACGGCGCGAGACCTCAACGACAATATCAGGTCGATGACGCGGCACCTTCCTCACAAGGGGATGATGACTTCCCGCCGCCGCGCCGCTACGGCAATCGGCCTCAAAATGGAGGACAAAGCGGATACGGTCAACGCCCGCAATATGGCTCTGACCGACCGCAGTACGGTTCAGATCGACCACAGTCCGATCGTCCGCAATACGGCGCGAATCGACCACAGTACGGTGCCAATCGACCAGCTTACGGCGAGGCTCGTCCTCCTCGACAATACCAATCGAATGACGAAGGACAGTCTGCTCCAACCGACGCTGACTTCCCTCCACCGCGCCAGTACGGCAATCGCCCACAACAAGGTGGCTACAATCAGCGTCCGCAGGGTGGATACAGCCAGCGACCACAACAAGGTGGTTACGGCCAGCGTCCGCAATACGGCAATGATCGCCCGCAACGGAGCTACCAATCAGACGACTCGCGCGGCTCAAACCAAGACGATGCACTTGATAACGACTCCGATTTCAACGGTGGTCGCCGTCGTGGCAACAACGAGGATGACGACAGCGACTTCACACCGCGCGCTCAAACTCCACGTCCACCGCGACGAGAGGGAGGCTACTCACAACGTCCGCCACAAGGACAAGGTCGGCCACCTCAGGGGCGACCACCACAAGGTCGATACGGTTCGCAAGATGAAGCCGGCGGCGGTGGCTACTCGGGACAACGTCGTTACGGCTCACAACAGCAAGAAGGAACCGGCGGCGGCTACGGAGGCCAACGTCGTTATGGTTCTCAAGGGGGCAACACGGGCGAACGGTCTGGTGGTTATTCAGGCCAACGTCGCCCCGGCGGTTACCGCGATGGCAATCAAGGTGATTATCAAAACCAAGGCGACAATCAATCCGGCCCGCCACGCGGTCGCG
>CAIJTL010000636.1 GCA_903823545.1 uncultured Planctomycetaceae bacterium | reverse complement strand
CGAACGGGAACCGATCTCACCAAAGGTGAAAAGACGCTGCTGGTCGTTGTGCAAACGCCGCAATCTGT
Organism: uncultured Planctomycetaceae bacterium; assembly: GCA_903823545.1. Taxonomy (GTDB): domain Bacteria; phylum Planctomycetota; class Planctomycetia; order Planctomycetales; family Planctomycetaceae; genus SXKJ01. The sequence continues at coordinate 6,041 of CAIJTL010000636.1, read as the reverse complement.
CGAGACAGAATTGCCGTCGCTCGAGCTTGATTTGATTGATGCGATCACACGCCGGCTCAAACTGCATGGCGTCAAAGTGGTCGAACCAGATCGGGTCGCGAAATGGATCGACACAAACGGCGGACGATTCGACCACCCGACGGAATTAGCTCAGAAGTTTGAAGCAGACTTCATCGCAGTTATCGACGTTGAACAGTTCACGTTTCACGACGCGACTAGCCCCAACCTTTATCACGGTGAGGCTGCGGGACAGGTCCAAGTCTACGAAGTTCAAGAAGTGGCGGGGGCAAAACAGGCTCAGCAAGTATTTGGAGCCAACTTCCGCAACCAATATCCGCAGCACGGCCCCGTGCCGGTCGATCAGCTATCTCCCAAGATGTTTCAGAAGCGGTTTATCGACAACCTCTCCGACCGCCTCGGCAGTCGCTTCTACGACTATCGCATTGGTGATGAGTTTTAATCACGACGCCAACATTTTCACGATCTTCGCCAGACGAAAGAACGACGTATGACCAATGCCTCACAGTCTCGCATCGCAGGATGGCGCTCATGGTGTTGGACCGCGCTGCTGTTGTTGCCAGTGACGCTGACAGGCTGCTTGAAGCCATTGATCATGCTGGGTTATCTCATCGGTGGGCCGCCGTCGATTGAGCCGGACTTCGACGTGATGACTAAGAAGTCGATGACCGAAAAAGATGTCACTGTTGCCGTCGTCTGCTACGCACCGCTCGAAGTGAAATACGACTTCTTTGCCATCGATGCTGAACTCGCAAAGTATGTCACCTATCGCCTCGTTCAACACAAAGTGAAGGTCGTCAATCCGGACCAAGTGCGAGCGTGGCTCGATGAAAACACAGATTGGGATGAGCCCTCAGAAATCGGTAAAGCACTCAACGTGAAGTACGTCGTCTACATCGACCTCGAAAGTTTCAATCTGTGGGAAGAACACAGCAACAACTTGTTGCGAGGTCGCTCCGAAGGCTTGGTCAGCGTCTTTGAAATCGACTCGGATGGCGAAGGCGAGAAGATCTACACCAAGGAAATCACCTCGAAGTTCCCACTCGCCGCGCCGCGTCAATCAACCGAAGTTCCGTATGCGACCTTCAAGCAGCAGTACCTGACTCGCTTGAGCGAAGAAATCGGCCGACTCTTCTACGAGCACTACAACGGCGACGATATCGGCGACGCGACTTAGTAATAACGACTTGCTTTGTTCGTCATTCGTAGGCCGGGCACTCTTGCCCGCTGAGTGCATCAGCCGGGCAAGAGCGCCCGGCCTACTTTCTTTTGCCAAATCATTCCGCGGGTGAAAATACAAACCGCCCAGGAAGCAACTCGGTGAGTCGTGTTTCAATCACACGATCCGGGCGATCTGCATCAATCAACAACACGAGCAAGTCATCGCAGAACTCAGATGCCACCTGCCGACAAGCGCCGCAAGGAGCGTGACCACCGGCAGTCGCAACGGCAAGTACTTGAAAACGGCGATGTCCGGAAGCGATCGCAGTCCCAAAGGCGACTCGCTCAGCACAGATCGTCAGACCGTACGACGCGTTTTCGACGTTGCTGCCGACGATAATCTCGTCCGACTCAGTCAAAAGAGCCGCGCCGACCAAGAATTTTGAATACGGCGCGTGAGCCTTCTGCCTCGCATCGCAGGCATCTTTGATCAATTTCGCTCGTTCGAGTTCGGTCATTCGATCCCTCTCCGATCAGTTCGCCTCGGCTACGGGATCATGTGGACCATCATCAAATCGTGACCTTCATCTGACCAATTCGTACTGGCGATGAGCACAATTCGGCTTCCGGACGCGAGCACCTTTTTTCGCTTACCCCATTCAACCACATAACGCAGCAAAGGTTCGGGATTACCGACCGTCTTGGTATCTGTTGCAACAGGAGTTACTCCCCAAAACAAACACATACGGCGAGTAATCTCCGGACGATCGCTCACGGCAACAATCGGGACCGAGATACGTTGATTCGACAGCGACATCGCGGTCAAACCCGATCTTGATGCGACGGCAATGACATCCGCCTTCAGATGCTCGGCCGCCGCACCTGCTCCTAATGTGACCGCTTCTGTCACCAGCAGAGCGCGAGCTTTCAGCTTGCCAGGACTCCCTCGGAAATGAGCCGACTCGACCAATTGCTCCGCTTCGCAGGCGATGTGATTCATCATCGCCACGGCTTCGACGGGATAATCGCCGACCGCAGATTCACCGGAAAGCATGACCGCGTCGCTCCCATCGAGGACAGCATTCGCCACATCAGTCACTTCAGCACGCGTCGGCAATTCATTGTGCTGCATGCTGTCGAGCATCTGCGTTGCGGTAATCACTGGGATACGATGCTGGTTACAAAGACGAATGATCTTCTTTTGCAGGATCGGGACGCGAGCGATGTCGACTTCGACTCCGAGGTCGCCGCGTGCCACCATCACCGCATCGGTCTCGACCAAGATCGCATCGAGATCATCAATGGCTTCGAGTTTCTCGATCTTTGAAACAATCAGCGGTGTCACCTTCGGTTTCGCCGAGGTAATTGCTTCGCGCAGCAAACGAACGTCAGCCGCACTTCGAACAAAACTAAGCCCCACAAAATCGAGATCGTGTTCCAGTGCCCAAGCGAGGTCTTCGCGATCTTTTTCCGTGAGACTCGGCGTGCTCAAGGCAACGCCGGGTAAGTTAACACCTTGTCGACTCCGTATTTTTCCGGGGCCATCAACAACGCAGCGAACACATCCGGCCTTCGCGTCTTGCTCGGTCACTTTCACAGAGACCGTCCCGTCAGCCATCAGAATTCGATCGCCGGGCCGAACGTCATCGATCAGTTGCTCGTAGGTGCAAGTGAAACGACCAGGAACATCACTTGCTTCACCACGCACGAATTCAACAGTTGCGCCGAGTTCACAGACGAAACAATCACCGGGCAAAACCCCCAGTCGAATCTTCGGCCCCGACAGATCGCCGAGCACGCCGATCGGATGCTTCAGTTCTTCCGAGATCGAACGAATTTGGGTCATCACCTCATGCAGCCAGTCGTACCGACCGTGCGCAAAGTTCAACCGGAAGATATCGACTCCCGCCAGTACGAGAGCTTTCAGCTTGTCTCGTGTCCCGCATGCCGGGCCGACAGTGGCAATGATTTTGGTCTTGGAAATCCGCTTATCTCGAAGAGTCGAAGCCATCGTTTTTCAATTCAGAATCTAAAGAGAGGACTGGCTGCGAACGCTCACATCCAGCCAAAGATGGGGCTGAGTTGCACGCGGAGTTGTACTTAGCCGCAGTCCGAAAAACACGTGGAGCACGATTCCATCGTGATGAGACAAGTTTTTTCGAAAGCAATGCAACCACCCGATTCGTATCACTCACGACTGACGGATTCGTCGAACTGCGCGATTCACTCACCAATCGCTGCCGTGTCGCGCGAAGTTCTGACTTGCTCAACAAGAAAAATGGAAAAGAAATCAAGACGTTCCAGTAGGCACCGTTGACTTCGCCTCGTGTCATCTCAAGTATGTGCCCCGTTGGTTTCCAGCGAGCAGCCGATCCCGAGGGGACATTGAAACCGGTCAGAGGAAGACCGAGCTTCTCGCAGTAACGCTGATGTAAACCAACAATGCGGGCCACACCATTTTTGATCTTCCCCATCGTAATCCTGGGCCTTTTTAGGCTCACATTTGAGGATCGTGTGCCATGCAATTTACCTCCTGGTTGCGGAGTCTTCGTTCTCAGTTTAGTCGAACCGGGAACAATTCTTTCCGCGCAAGACGCAAGTCAGCCCTCTCCGCGTTGACCAGTTCGCCGAACGTCAGATCGTTCTCGCCAACGCAGGAGTCATCGGTCGAATCGCTGGAAGACCGAACGGTTCCTTCAGCATTCGCACTTTTTTTGGCCGCGACTGGCGAGCTGAATATCTCGATGACAGCCGCCGACAATGTTTCGGTCGGCGTGAACTCCGGCACCGGCAAAGTCCAAGTGCTCGCAAACGGATCACCCTTGGGTTCAATGCCGTCGATTACGCCGGATCAAGTCAAGACGTTGATCGTCAACGGAAGCGACGCGAACAACATTCTCAACGTGTCTGGTGTAGATAGCAGCTTTTCGCAATTGACTTCGATCCAAGTCAACGGCGGCGACGGCAACGACACCATCACCGGAAGCGCGGTTCTGTCGGGAGTTCTGCACGGCAATAACGGGACCGACACGATCACCGGCGGCGCGGCCGGCGACCTCATCTTCGGTGACGACGGAAATGATCGAATCACGTCCGGCGATGGCGACGACACGATTAACGGTGGCAACGGCAATGATTCCATCAGCGCCGGGATCGGCACCGATTCTGTCGTTGGTGGCGATGGCCAAGATACGCTCAACGGAGAAGACGGCAACGACACGCTCAGCGGTGGCAACGGCAACGATGTGCTCAATGGCGACACTTCGACGGTCGGCGATGACTCGCTTGATGGCGGATCGGGAAACGACACGCTCAACGGCGGTGCCGGTAACGACTCGATGAACGGCGGACTCGACAACGATTCGATGCGCGGCGGTGACGACAACGACACCATGTTTGGCGGAGCCGGCAATGACACAATGTTCGGCGAAGCAGGCAACGACACGGTCAGCGGCCAAGCGGGAATCGATTCGCTCGAAGGTGGTGCCGGTAACGACTCCGTCGATGGTGGAACTGAAAACGATGTACTGTGGGGCGACGATGCTGCCGGAGCGACGTCAGGCAATGACACCGTCAACGGCGGCGACGGAAATGACACCGCGAATGGCGGAGCGGGCAATGACGTGGTCTTCGGCGGCGCGGGGATTGACTCGTTGTTGGGCGGTAACGGCAATGACACCGTCGATGGTCAAAGTGGCAACGACAACATTCAAGGTGGTGCCGGAGATGATTCCGTCAAAGGAGGCGACGGGAACGATATCGTCTATGGAGACGATTCGCTGGGAATAACCTCGGGGAACGACACGATCAACGGCGAAGCGGGAAATGATTCGCTCATCGGCGGCAATGGCAACGACAGCATTCTGGGCGGAGCGGGGAACGACACGCTCGATGGCGGCAGCGGAGATGACACGCTCAACGGCCAAGCTGGAAGCGATGCCAACATTGGTGGGACAGGCAGCAACACAATTGTGTTCGATCCAACTGACGGCACCGACACTGGCGGAACAGGTGGCGGTGGAGGCACGGGTGGTGGTGGAACTGGAGGCGGGGCAGACACGCTCGTACTGACCGGCACAGGAGCGAGCGACACGATCGTCGTGAGTCAATCAAGCGGTCTTGTTCGAGTCTCGGTTGGTTCAAACTCTTACACAGCACAATCGACGATCACGCACATTGTGATCAACGCGGGGAACGGAGATGACACGGTCTCTGTCGGTGCACTGGATTCGGTCGCGCCGGTTTTCATCGAAATCAATGGCGAAGGGGGCAACGATTCACTGACCGGTAACGGAGCGGCACTTGGCCCCGTTCGATTGCTGCTTAATGGAGGCGAAGGCAATGACACAATCGTGGGAACGTCCGGCGCCGACACGCTTCTTGGTGGCAACGGCAACGATTTGATCTCCGGTGGAAATGGCAACGACACACTTTCCGGCGAGGCTGGCAACGACACACTCAAAGGTGAAGCAGGAAACGATTCGATTTCCGGCGGCGATGCCAATGATGTTGTCCAAGGAGGAATCGGAAGCGACTCAATCGATGGCGGTGCTGGTAGCGATAATCTCGATGGCCAAGACGATGCTGATACAGTCTCTGGTGGCGACGGCAACGACGCGGTCAAAGGTGGAAACGGCAACGATTCGCTGAATGGCGGCAGCGGTAATGACACGCTCGATGCCGGGGCAGGAAATGACTCCGCAGACGGCGGTTTTGGCGATGATTCACTGCTCGGTTTTGCTGGGGCCGACAAGCTCTTTGGTGGCGACGGCAATGACACGATTGACGGTGGCGACGACAACGACACCATCAATGGAGGTGATGGCAACGATCAGATTTTGGGAGGTAACGGCAACGATCTG
>CAIJTL010000635.1 GCA_903823545.1 uncultured Planctomycetaceae bacterium | reverse complement strand
CGCTGGTGATGCAGTCAACGAGATCGACGATACCGTGCGATTGATTCTGAGCAGCCCTGTGAACGGGAGCTTGGTGAATCAAGAAGCGGTGGGAACGATCACGAACGATGACGCAGCACCGATCGTGTTGTTTGGCCAGACTCTCTTCGGGGGGGGAGGGCTTTCGGTGATCAATCCGGCAACTGCGGCAGCGACTCGGGTTTCAAGCCCCGGGATCCAGCCGGTTGACCTCGTTCAAGATGCCAATGGCCAATTGATTGGTTTGTCTGGAACGAGTCTGTTCCGAGTCGATCCCAATACAGGAGTGGTCACATTCCTTACGACGGTCACGGGATTGCCCTTTGGTGTCGATGGTGACTTGGCGTTCGACGTTGCTAACAACGCGCTCTACGCGGTGTTCACGGGCTTGGGTAATCCACAACTCTTCCGCATCAATCCAACCAATGGGACGGCGACGAACGTTGGTGGAATCCAAGTGGGAACCGCGAATCTCGCGGCCGCCACCGACATCGTTGAATTCGACTATCTGGCGTTCCGCAGCGGGACATTGTTCGGGGTCATTTCAAGTGGTGTCACCGGCAACAATGCAAACTTCAACGATGCGTTGTTCACGATCGATCCCAACACTGCGGTGGCGACACGAGTCGGTGCATTGGGTGTGGACTTGGGTAATCTTGAAGGTGGTTTAGAAGCGGATACGACCTCGACATCACTGTTCTTGTTGGAAGGTGCGACAGGCAACTTCTACAACGTGAATAGTGGAACTGGTGCTGCGACTTTGGTCGGTAACACCGGCCTCTTTGGAGCGACCAGCTTGACCTTCGGTGCTCTTCCAGAAGCTCAACCGCGACGGGTTTCTGTCAGCGATGTTGTGGTCACGGAAGGTGACCAAGGGACGGTCGTCGCGACGTTCAACGTAACGGCAGGGCCGGGAACTGGTCCTGTCACATTGAATTACGCGACGGTTGATGGAACGGCGACTGCGGGAAGTGACTATACCGCAGTGTCTGGCAGTCTGGCCTTCGGTGCGGCTGGCGGGACGCAGTCTGTCCAAGTCACGATCAGCGGTGATTACTCCTTTGAAGGAGACCAAGTCTTCTTCTTGCAACTGTCGAACGTGACGGGAGCGGCTGTGGCTGACGGTTCTGGAACTGCCACAATTACGAACGATGACACACCACCGTTAGGCGACACCGTGTTGGGCGGTTCCGGAAACGATACGTTGCAGGGTAGTCCTTCAGACGACCTGATGAACGGTGGAGACGGCAGCGACTTGATCAACGGCAACGGCGGCAACGATACGATCTTCGGTGGAAGCGGACCGGACACCATCAATGGTGGTGACGGTAACGACTCCATCGACGGTCAAGGTGGGCCTGATGTGATCGAGGGTGGCAACGGCGACGACATCTTCGTGTGGCGTGGTGCCTCCAGTGGCAACGACACGGTCACGAATGCTTCGGGAGCTGACGGTGTTCAAATCACGCTCGATGGCTCGTCCAACGTTGTGACGATCGGTCAATCAGCGATACCACTCGGAGGGATCTACAGCTTCCTCCAAGTGACCGATGGAGGGGCCACATTGACGGTGGATAGCTCGGTGGCACAGGTCACCGTCGATGGCGGCAACGGAGACGACACGATCACTGTCAACGACATCGACCGAGTCTGTCGCGGTGCGGTCATCGTTCGCGGTGGCAACGGTGATGATCTACTGACTGGGCTGAACGCCAAGATCGGCCCGATGCGACTCCGCATGGAGGGTGGTAATGGCAATGACACGATCGTCGGTACGACCGGGGATGACACGCTCTCTGGCGACGCGGGTATCGACCGCATCAAGGCTGGTTTGGGCAACGACATCGTGCTCGGTGGAGCGGGGATCGACACCATTAACGGTGAAGGTGGCAACGATACACTGATCGGTGGCGATGGGAGCGACACTCTCGTCGGTGACGGGGCGGACACGCTCTTCGGTGACGTTGGAAACGATAGCCTCATCGGTGATCAAGGAAACGACATCCTCTCGGGCGGTGAAGGCGACGACACGGCCAACGGGGGTGACGGCAACGACACGATCAACGGTGATAATGGCAACGACTCGTTGCTCGGTGGATCGGCTCTCGACAGCATCACCGGCGGCGATGGAGATGACACGCTCGACGGTGGCCGCAACGATGACGTGCTCAACGGCGGAGCGGGCAACGACAAGATTCGTGGAGACCACGGCAACGACACCATCCTGGGTGGTTCCGGCAACGACACCATCAACGGTGGTGACGGCGACGACGTCATCAACGGGCAATCGGGCAACGATCTGATGACCGGAGCGGACGGTGACGATGCCGTGAATGGAGCTGATGGTGACGACATCATCACTGGCAGTGATGGCGACGATACGCTGCTTGGCGGCAACGGGAACGACGTCATCCTGGGGGATCAAGGCGATGACTTGATCAACGGACAAAGTTCGACCGACACGCTCGCTGGTGGCCAAGGGGACGACTCGATCGTCTCTCCGGCAGCGGGTGAAGTGAATGAGAAGTTTGTTCTGTCCGCTGCGATCCTTTCGGATTTGAACGCGAACTAGAGTGTCTCTCACCGACGTCAATCGTCGTGAACTACGCAAGGCTCTCGATAAGACCCGGCTTCGGCCGGGTCTTTTTTTGTATCGCCATCCGAATAGTTGTTGGCTGTTGGTCGGTGCCGGTTGCATCGAGCGTTGCTTAACGGCAGGAGCAGCAGACAACACTTCGTGGGTCGCTCATTGAACGAAACTTGTTGCCCAGAGCAGGCTTGCACTCGATGTAGGGTTCGGTCATGTTATGCCCCGCCGTTTTGGCGGGATCATGATTGCAGACGAAACCCGACATACCCGTGAGGAATTTCACTGTAATTCCCCGCGTACTCTTCGAGTCAGTTTGGGGTCGATGAGTCGTTCCAGCTAGGTCACGTCACTGTGTCCAAGTGAGGACGCCCCGCCAAAAGAATCGTTCATCGTCAGCGTTGCCGTGGAGGGAGTCAGCATGAAGGCTATTTGCCAGTTGCGAAGAGGTGGAACCGCCGCCATTTCGTGCGTGTTCATTTTGATCGCGACCTCATGGGCTGACGCAGGAAACTGGCCGCAGTTTCGAGGGCCTGACGGAACGGGAGTCAGTACAGAAAAGAACATCCCCGTGAATTGGAGTTCCGGCGATTACAAATGGGATGTTGCTATTGATGGTGTGGGACATGCCGCACCAATCATTTGGGGTGACGCAGTGTTCGTCACCTCAGCGGAGGACAGTGGCGCGATTCGACACTTGGTCTGCTTGGATGCGAAGAGCGGTCAAAAGCGTTGGACTCGCAGCATTGGCATGAACCGCAGTAAGAAGCATGAGAAGAGCAGTTGGGCATCGAGCACTCCAGCCACCGACGGCGAACTGGTCTATTCAGCATTTGCTGACAAAGAGAGCTACCTCGTTGACGCTTACAACTTTGATGGCGACTTGGTTTGGAGACGCAATCTTGGTCCCTATGAAAGTCAGCATGGGCTGGGTGTTTCATTGATCCTGTTTGAAGACTCGTTGATCGTTCCGAACGACCAGGACGGCCCGAGCTTCATTACGGCTCTTGATCGAAAGACAGGCAAGACGAAGTGGGTATCGGCGGGACGTTCGTTCCGCGAAGCGTCCTATGCAACGCCGATTATTGTTCGCGAAAAGGGAAAGCCAGCTCAGCTCATTTGCCCAAGTGGAGCAATGGGAATCACCGGGCTTGATCCGCATACGGGAAATCTCAATTGGCAAACGGAAGAGTTTCCGTTGCGAACTGTTGCGTCCCCGGTCTACGGCAATGGCCTCGTGATCGCGTCGTGCGGACAAGGGGGACGGTTTGGTGTGAAGCAGATCGCGGTTGATCCTTTTCAGACCGACGAAAGAGGCCACGCGGTTGTGAAGTGGACTCGCGAAAAGCTGATTCCCTACGTGCCGACGCCGATTGTTTTGGGCGAACATCTGTTTGAATGGAGCGATCAAGGAATCATCACCTGTGTAGATCTAAAAACAGGGAAAGATGTCTGGACTCACCGGATGGGTGGCAATTACAGCGGTTCCCCACTGTGCATTGACGGCAAACTGTATGGAGTCGAAGAGAACGGCAAAGTCGTTGTCATTGAGGCGGGGCCAGCCTTCAAGCAACTCGGAACAGCAGACTTAGGTGATGGATGCCACTCAACTCCGGCAGTAGCGAACGGACGATTGTTTCTGAGAACCTTTGAACGATTGAAATGCCTTGAAGCTAAGCGTGACTAATTGGGTAATTCCAAGTGTGTCGCGACGACACCTGACTCGATATTTATAGAGCGAATTGAAACATGCCGAATTGGATCGGTGGAGAATGTCCGGCTTGCGGCGAATGGATGCCGCCCAACCAAGTTCGGTGTCGAAATTGTCGCACGCTGCTCAACGAAGACTTGAAGCCTGACAGCGTTGAGATTCCTGAGTTTGTTCCGCTGCAAGAGGTCGACAGCATGCAACAAGTCTCCCCCACTGGTTACTACATCCTTTGTCCGCACTGTGAAAAAGAACTTCGGATCAATCGCAAGTACGTTGGACAAGGAGTTTCTTGCAAGCACTGTGCTGGTTCGTTTCGCTTCGATCTTTCGAGTCCACAGGTGAAACCCGTGGCGTTCTATTCGGACTGTCCGCACTGCGAAGATGAACTGCGAGTTGCGATCAAGTACCTGGGGATGAAAGTGGCCTGTAAGCTTTGCTCCGGAAAAATTCACTTTGTCCCGAATAGCAGCGAATGATGTGGACTTCTACATTCTCTCTTGAGCCCGGTGTCGCAATTTTGCTGATCGCGCATGGCAGTCGGTTAGCGACTGCAAATCGCGATTTGACGCTGTTGGCCGAGCAACTTCGACAGCGATTCGATGGGAATATCGTCGAGACTGCATACCTCGAACTGACCGAACCGACGATTCCGCAAGCTGCGGCAGCCTGTGTTGCGAGCGGTGCTTCGAGAGTCTTGATGCTTCCCTACTTTCTTTCTGCGGGAACGCACGTCACAGAAGACCTGAAACGATTCCAGGCAGAGTTCACCGCACAGTGGCCGAGTGTCAAATTTGATCGTTGCCCACCGCTTGGACTGCACCCGCTAATGCTTGAGATCGTGTGCGATCGGCTACACGAAGTGGCCTGAGTTAACACAGACACCCACATGAACGGTCGCAATCTGGCCTATTGAGTTAGAAATGCGACAGGTTCGCCGCTTAAGCCCCTAATCGCCGTAGTCTTGGGCGACCATTTGGTTACTCTGGTTGACGAGAGTGTTGACCGGTCTAAAGCGGCACTCCGGCGAAGTTCATCCCACTGACAACGCACTTCAAGAGGCCGCCTGTTGACCCCTTGTGTGTTGTTGGTTTTATGAATTCGGTGACTTGATTTACGTGTTTGAACGAAGGCTCGTTTATTCGTCTTGTTG